>JBMORR010000082.1:0-8797 GCA_049322595.1 Patescibacteria group bacterium
CGCTAATGAGGATAGCGCGAATTTTGGTAAGCTCTCCTTCTTGATATTCTGGGAAGCGCTGGAAGAGATATTCACTGCTGACCAGTTTTAAAACGGCATCCCCTAAAAATTCCAATCTTTCGTTGTGCGGCAATTTAAATCCGGGATTCTCGTTTAAATAAGAACGATGTACTGCCGCCTGCGTCAGAAGATCTATATTTTTAAATTTTATACCAATTTTTTCCTCCAGTTTTGCAAAATCTTTCATAACTTAAATTGCTAAATGGTTACATGGCTAAATTTCTATCTTTCAAATTTAACAATGTAACAATTTAACAATATCTTATTTTTTATCTTTTTTATCTTTTACCTTCTCTTCTTTAATTTCCCCTGCCTCAACCATGTCTTTGTAAATTGCTCCCAGTACCCCGTTTACAAATTTTCCCGAAGAACCGCTGCCAAAAGCTTTAGCAAGTTCAATGGCCTCGTTAATAACCACTCGCGGCGGAACCGTCTTTCCGTCTTTTGCTTTAGCAAACTTTAATTCATAAATACCGAGACGCAAAACATTTCTATCAATTAAGGTTATTTTCTCGATCGGCCATTCGGGAGCATATTTTTTTATCAATTTATCTATTTCTTTTTTGTTTTTGGCCACTCCCTCTACCAATTCCAAAACAAAATCATTCTCATTGAATTTTGGAGCAAATTCTTTGAGATTTTTTTTGGCGGCAGCTGTTGTTTCTGTCGCCTTTTCCTCCATAAAATCCCATTCGTAAAGAGTTTGGAGGGCGATGGTTCTGGCTAGGTGCCTGTTGGCCATACTATTTTTTCTTTTTCTTCGGCGCTCTCATTTTAATAACTTCTTTGCCGGCGTAGGTTCCGCAAGATTTGCAAACGTGATGTGACATCACTGATTTTTTACACTTCGGACAAACGGAAAGATTTGTCTTTTTCAAACCAAAATGGGCCGCTCGTCTTCTTTTATGAGAACTTGTTCTCCTGTGACCTGGTAAAGCCATAGTTTTATTTTAGATTTATGATTTATAATTTCTTCAATAATAAATTATACAAATGTAACGCTTGCCGCTCTATCGTCTGATTCTTTAAATCTCATTAATCTGACTCCCTGCGTCGCGCGGCCCAAAGTTGAAACACTCTTAAAAGGCAACCTGATTACCTGTCCGTATTTGGAGATAATAATTAAATCTCTTTCATCTTTACTTGAAGTAATAAATCCGGAAATTATCTTCCCCGTTTTCGGCGTCGTTTTTGCCGTCTTAATGCCCGATCCGCCACGGCCTTGTATTTTATAATTCTTTAAATTTGTCCTCTTCCCAAAACCGTTTTCCATCAAAACAAACAAATCGAGTAAATTTTTTGACACAAGAGCCGGATCAATCACATCCATGCCTATTACTTCATCTTTGCCTTTCAGCCGGATACCCCGGACGCCGCTTGCCGCGCGGCCCATCGGACGAACGTTCTTTTCTTTAAAACGAATCGCTTGCCCAACAGCGGTAATTAAAATGATTTCATCATTGCCCGAAGAAGGCTTGACCCATTCAAGTCGATCTCCATCTTTTAATTTTATGGCGATTAGACCCGATCGGCGGACGTTGTCGAAATCTTTCAAATCAACTTTTTTAATAACTCCGGCGCGGGTCACCATTACTAAATATTTAAAGTCGCCTTCGCCAAGTTCCTTAACAGAAAGTATCGCTGAAATTTTTTCTTCCGGAGCCAATTGCAAAAAGTTAACAATCGCCTGACCCTTTGAAGTTCTGGAAGCCGCCGGTACGTCGTATGCTTTCAATTGAAAGACTCTACCACGAGTTGTAAAGAATAGCAAATCAAGATGAGTGGTTGTTGAAATT
Organism: Patescibacteria group bacterium; assembly: GCA_049322595.1. Lineage (GTDB taxonomy): Bacteria > Patescibacteriota > Patescibacteriia > XYB2-FULL-38-15 > XYB2-FULL-38-15 > JAHIRI01. The sequence continues at coordinate 1,857 of JBMORR010000082.1, forward strand.
AAGTGTTCCACCGTATCCTCTTCTTTTGTCGTGAGCCCCATTACCCCCTTTCCACCGCGGCTTTGCGTACGGAAAGTTTCCGGAGAAAGACGCTTAATATAACCGTCGGCTGTTACAACAACAATGGTTGATTCGTCAGGAATTAAATCTTCTACCCTAAAATCCTTAACCGCATGCACAACAATTTGGGTTTTTCTTTCATCACCGTATTTTTCTTTCAGCTCAGAAATATCTTTTTTAATTAAACCAAGAATTCTTTTTGGCGAAGCCAAAATCGCTTCCAATTCTTTAATCAACGCCAACTTTTCTTTCAATTCTTCCTCAATCTTCATCCTCTCAAGGTTGGCCAGCTGTTGCAACTTCATTTCCAAAATCGCTGTGGCCTGAATTTCCGTCAATTTAAATCTCTTTATCAAATTAATTTTAGCGTCTTCTTTATCTTTTGATTTTTTAATCAATTTAATAACCGCATCAATATTATCAACGGCAATTTTTAAGCCTTTCAAAATATGCGCTCTCTCTTTTGCCTTATTTAATTCAAACTCTGTTCGGCGGCGGATAACCTCTTTCCGGTGAACCAAATAATATTCCAAGATCATTTTCAAATTCAAAACTTTCGGCTGGATCCCGTCAACCAACGCAAGCATATTAACATGAAAAGAATCTTGCAGCGGGGTCATGTCAAAAAGTTGATTCAAAATTTTCTTTGGATAAGAATCCTTTTTTAGCTCAATAACAACTCTCACACCTTCTTTGTTTGACTCGTCACGAAGATCTTTTATTCCTTCTATTTTTTTATCTTTGACCAAGGTGGCGATTTTTTCGAGCAATGTCGCTTTGTTAACCTGGAAAGGAATTTCTGAAACAATAATTTTAAATTGTCCGGCCTTATCTTCAACAATTTCTGTTTTAGCCCGCATCACGATCGATCCTTTGCCCGTCGCGTAAGTTTGTTTAATTGCACTTACATCATATATAATACCCCCCGTCGGAAAATCTGGACCTTTTACAAATTCACATAATTCTTCCACGTCACAATCGGGATTTTCAATCAAATGGTTAATCCCATCGCAAATTTCCCCAAGATTGTGCGGCGGAATATTTGTGGCCATACCGACGGCAATGCCCATTGTTCCATTTAAAAGAAGGTTGGGCAAACGGGCCGGCATCACTTGCGGTTCTTTATGCGAACCGTCATAGTTTGGGATAAAGTTGACTGTATCTTTTTCGATATCAAATAAAATTTCTTCGCTGATTCTCGCGAGTTTTGCTTCTGTGTAACGCATTGCCGCCGGAGCGTCACCATCCATTGAACCGAAATTTCCTTGGCCCCAAACCAAAGGATAACGCATGGCAAAATCCTGAGCCATACGAACCATGGAATCATAAACCGCGACATCGCCATGGGGATGGTATTTACCCAAAACTTCACCGACCACAGTTGCCGATTTTCTAAATTTCGCCCCCGGCTTCAGGCCAACGTCCCACATTGCGTATAAAATTCTTCGGTGTACCGGTTTCAAACCATCACGAACATCGGGCAGGGCGCGGGAAATAATAACAGACATGGCATAATCCAAATAAGACTCCTGTGCTTCTTTTTCAATATCACAGGGCAAAACTTTGCCGACGGCTGCCGGCAATGATTTTTCTTCTTCTTTTTTCTTTTTTTCTTTTGCCATGATCTTAAAAATTTATTCTAATTTATTTTTTAATTCTTCAACTAAAATTTTTTCCTTTATTTCACCTAAAAAATCTGTCTCTTCCCCGTTGATGGTGCCAATAGGCTCCGTCGTTTCTTTTAGAAAATTTGTCTGATTCTCTAATTCTTCTAAATTTCTATTCAACTCCTCCAGGGTTCCATCTTGTCGGGAAAAGGTAAAACTAGTTGAACCAAAAAAATCTGAAAAATTATTTTTTAAACTAGAAAACCAAACAAAAAAAATTAAGCACGCAAAAACGGCTACACTCGCCCACATTATAATTATTTTTTTTGATTCGGGCAAGGGGGCCTTTTCCAAAACCCTCTCTTCTATAACTTCTTTAATATTTTTATGGGCCACGCTTTTTGAATTATTCCGCTCCCCTTCAAACTCTTCCTGCTTTTTATCTCCCGTGGGAATATTTGAAAAATTATGAAATACTGGCAAATCGTCTTTATCCTTTAAAATTGTAAATTCTTTTTCTCTTTCTTTGTTTTTCTTTGGTGCGGTTTTTCCCCGCGCCACAGAAGTGTTTACTTTTTCTTTTTTACTAATCACAAAAACGGGAATTTCTACTTCCTTCCTCCTTGAATTTTTACGAACTGTTTTTTTTCCTTTTTTTACGAGTTTTGTCATAGACTAACTCTTTTCCAACACAATTACTTTTGTTTCTTCCTGAGGTAAATCTTTTTTTGAAATTTTCAATTTAGGTAATTTTTCGGCCTTACTAGCACCCATCTCTTTCAAAAACTTATCTACTGTTTCAACATCAACTTTAAGGCCGGGAATTTTATAATGCATGGGAATAACGATCCTTGGTTCTATCGCGTTTATAATTTTGACTGCCTCGCTTGCGCCCAAAGTCCACTTTCCTCCGACCGGAACAAAAAGAATATCTATGCCGTCTAATTTTTCAATTTGCTCGTCGCTCAAAGTATGACCCAGATCTCCAAGGTGGGCAAGAGAAATCCCCTCTGCCTCAATACAATAAACTATGTTTGATCCTCGTTCCGCCCCCTCGCTCTTGTCGTGCCAAAAAAGATTCCCATAAACAAAAACTCCCTTTACTTCATATTCTCCCGGACTCGTAATCACAAAGGGCGCGCCATTTATCCCGGAAACTCCTTCGGTGTTATTGTGGTCAAAATGGTCATGACTTACAGTCACAATGTCCGCCGTCAAGCGCGGCAATTTAAAACCGACCTCGGAATTATACGGGTCAGTAACTAAAGTTACGTCGCCAATTTGGATCTTAAAACAAGATTGTCCAAGCCATGTTATCGTCATAAATTTAAATTAAAAACAAAAAATTTTCGTCTTCACATCTTTAAAGATTATAACATAAATTATAAAAAAAGCAAGCCCAAAAAGAAGTCCCCTCTTGACATTTTTGTCAATTTTGGGAAGATTAAAGACCTGACCAGAATTTCTTATAAAGAAAAAGGAGGGGGGATGAATGGAAAGAGAAAAATCCAAAACATCGCCCTCGAGATGAGGTGAAAACCATGAGAGAGGCTTTAAAAACAGCGTGTCCGCAATGTGGACAAGAGGTCAAATGCTTCTCCCCTGGCGGGACGGCTGACGGTCTCTTCCTTAAGGTAGAGTATGTCGCCGTCTGCTGCAATTGCGGCTGGCGGGAAAAAAATCTACAACACGCCGGCTGGCGCATCAAGGCGCGCGACATTCTCCGTGAGACCACCTGCCCATTTTGTGGCAAATCACAAAATGAACATCGCAAAGGTCTGTCTCTAAAAGAGACCCTTCCTCTTATGAGGATCGTCTCGTCACAAACGACCCGGGAGCAGGAAATCGTCCCGACTCGCGATGAGCCGAAGCCAAGCCACGTCGCGGCATGTACCCTTCTTCCACCAAAAAGGAGAAGAACGATGTTCGAGAAGACATTCGGGAGAATGACCATCAAACAAATTCTCGCCTTCTTCTCCGTCCTGTTCACTGTCATTGTGGGAATGTGCATGTTCATTGCAAATATGCTGGAAGGAACTGGATTCACTACGGCGATCTTCTATGGCCTGGCCGCCTCCGGCGTAATCGGCATTGCGATGATCGTCATCTCTGCGCTGATTTTCTGGAGCTACCGCCGGCGCTACCACAGAAACGCCTAACAAACCGGAGGAACTCTTGCCGCGAGGTTCGCGCCCCGCGGTTTTTTTTATAAAAAGGGTTGCGTTCAAAAATTTTTATGTTATAATAAAAATTACTAATTTAGTAATTAGTTGTTCTCCAGTCATTTTGCCTTTCCTAGAAACGTAAGGTGGCCGGGTCGCAACTTTGACGCCATGAAAACACTTTCATGCCAAGATGTAAGCGGTTTAGCTTGCCCATTCGTCGCCAAAGGCGAAACCGAAGAAGAAGTGATCCAACAATTGATGGATCATGCTAAAACAGAACATCCGGAAGAATCAGTAAAAATGATGGAGGGAAAAACGGAAGACGAGATAAAGGAAGTGATGAAATCAAAAATCAAAGAGGAAGAAGTGGCCGGAGAAATGACCGGTGAAGCTGGCGGTGATATGGGCGGTGGAGATATGGGTGGAGATAACGCTGGCGGAGATACTGGCGCTCAGATGTAATAACAAAACACGCCCTGCAAATCGCAGAGCGTGTTTTTTGTTTGAAAATTTTTTACTTTCCCTCAACTTCAGCAATTTCTCTTTTTCGATCCGCAAGCCATTTGTCCCAATTAGCCAAATATTGCGGAAAATCTCCTTTGTGATTAATGATGTGTTCAAGCCATTTTTTTGCTTTTTCAATTTCTCCTCTTTTTAAAGCATCTCTAAAATCAGACGTCTTGGCCATGCCAAATATTTTTACAAGTTCTTGTTGTGCCTCCTCCTTGCTTCTTGATGAAATTTTTTCCATCTGCTCGCCAGCCGCGACTTTTTCTCGATATTTACCAAAAATTTCAATTTCCTTTTTTCTGTCGGCAAGCCAACTATCCCAGGTTTTATGATACTGCGGAAAATCTTCTTTGTGGTCAACAATATATTGCAACCATTCCTCTGCTTTATTAATTTTTCCTTCCCGCAAAGCCAATCTAAATTCTGAAGTATTAGCCATACCAAACTTTTCTCGCAATTCTTGCTGTGCTTCTTCTTTTGTTCTTACTCTTCCCTCTGGTTGTTCGTGTGTCATATTTTTTAAAAAATTAATCAATTGGTAAATCAATCGCCTGTGGCGGTTTTTCTTCCGGCGTAGTTTTTTTCTCGACGTTTTTTTGGCTTCGTAAAATTGATGTTGTGGTTTCTGCCCTGCCCGGCGCAGCTTTTGGTTTTAAGGCAGAGGTCGCCACGTTTCTTTTTACTTTTCCGTCGCCTTTTTCTTTTTTCTCTTCTTCGCGCGCTCGTTCTTGGCCATAAATATTTGCCATCATCTCGCGCATTCTTTTTTTCTTTTCTTCTTCCGTCTTCCGCTGTTCGCGGAGTAATTCCACGGTAATTTTTGGTCCATTATCTTTTTGCCCAGCGAGACGCGCTCGCTCGGTTTCCCTAAAAATTTCCGTTGACGAACGATAAGTTTTAATCGCGCCGGTTTTTTTTAATTTGTCCAAAACATCTTTTGCTTGACGCTCGCTTACCTGACGCGATGGATCAAAACCCAATTTTGAAACGGCTTGCTTCACCGAACTTTTTATATAAGAAGTTCTAGTCGCGGTTTTTAAAAAATCAGATAATCTTTGCGCCATATAATTTTGTTAAGCGGCCTCAGCCATTTTTCTTTTGGTGGTTGCTCCAATTTGCTCCTGCGACCAACCAAATCTGATATTATTTCTCCCCATGTCCGCATCGTAGTCTTTTGGAAGACGTTTTTTCCCCAATAAATCTCTCGCCTTCCCCATAAAAGCCTCCCAAACTCCATCCGATTCTTCACCTAAGGCAAAATCAAAAGCTTTTTTCAGAACTTCCTGGCGCCTAGAAGAGTCGAGAAGTGTTCTTAAATGAATTTCTATAAGTGGGGTCTGGACTGCCGTGCTTATGTCCTTGGCTTCTTCAAGCGCTCTGGAAAAAACTTCAAGCGCGGGAAAAACTTCTCGGCCCGTCTCGTCATATAGTGTGGCGCCGAAAGTCTCGCTGTTATCTATGGCCCTCATTCTTCCGTCGGGCGTGCGTTTAACTAATTCATTTCCTCGATGACCATCTTGCTGACCAGTTAATAAATGAAGTATAGCAATTTTAACTAAATCCTCCGGATTTTTTTCGCGACCAGGAACCTTGTTTGCGGTATCTGCCTCTTGTACAAATGCTTGAACGGATCCCAGTCCTTTTTCTTCATCGCGCAAAACCGTGGGGGGAACGATGTCCAATTCCAACGCCCGGTCGACCATGCAGGCCAACCATTCTCTCTTGTAAAGAGAATAATCTTCAATCCCGGCCTTTAATACTTTTGTTTCCTCGCCTTTTACTGGTTTATACACTCCGACTATTTCTCTCCCGCGCTCTACTAATCGTAGAAGATAAGTTTGGTTTGCGTGCTTCTGTTCTTTATCACCCAATGAATCAAGAGGTTTGCATGGAGGTTCGCAGGGGCTCGCCTCTCTAAGCTCAAGGAGCGTATTTAAATCTTTGACTATTTCTCTCATTTCTTCCGGGCTTCCTGCTTCAGCGATTCTCGCGTCATACAATTCTACTGTCAGGCGATCGGCATCTTTTAATATTTCCGTTATTTCAGCCAGGCTTTCCCTGCTCCCCCTAACTTCGGTTGGGGTGGTGATTTTCGTTCTTTCTTCCTCTTCGCTTATTTCTTTTTCTATCTGTCGAGGAGCTAATTCTGTTTTTAAATCATCTATAATAAATTCTGTTTCACCCTCTTCAAATGGGGTTGGTCTTTTTTCTTGCATAAAATTTATTTTATTTCTCTGGCAAAAAGATATGGATTATGATAGCTCGCTTTGATTGCCCTTAAAAAATTTTCTCCATCGTCCGGGGTAACCCTTTTTCCCTCCCAATAAAACTCTTCCTTGCCCAATTCTTTTAATAAGTCTCCGTCTCCATCAAGCCTTACTCTACCATCAACCAATTCACAGCGAACCAAAACCTTTGGTGGCTTGCTCGCATCATCCACCTGGACTATTTCCAAAATTTTTAATCCACTCCGCTCCTCTTCAATTTTTTTTTCTTTGGGCGAAAACTCTAAGACCCTTGCTCCTTCAGACATAATGCATTTAGTTAATTATCTTTATATAATTTTACCGCCTCTTGCCGAAAATTTCAATATCATATA
>JBMORR010000083.1:0-1088 GCA_049322595.1 Patescibacteria group bacterium
CTGCCCATTCCAAACCGCTCAATCCATTTTCTGCCGCAGCATTCACAATTTCTGATAATTTAACACCTGCCTCTGCTTCAATCTTTGTATCTTGCACCTCATATTTTGTATTTTGAATTTTCACTACCAAACCATCAAATCCGTCGTCAGAAAACAAAACATTACTTCCTCCGCTGAAAACAAAAAATTTTAAATTTAAATCCTCGGCGACATGAACCGCGTGCTCCACTTCTTCTGCGCTTTTGGCAACAAAAAAATATTTCGCCGGCCCGCCGATTTTAAAAGTGCAATGATTTGCCAGAGGTTCATTTTCTAAGACGCCGTCGCCCAATTTGTCTCGTAATTTATTTATCATAAATCTACTTAATTTTAACAGAAAACTACTCATAACACAAGACTATTGAAGTGCCTCCTAAAATCAGATAATATTTACAATATGAACCAAAAAATAAAAATAAATAATCATGAATCCGACGATCCGCTGGCCGAGAAAAAATATTCGCCGGTCAAAGGAATCGTCAGAAAATATCTAGACCGCGTGATTTTTTGTCCGACTTACGCTTGCCCTTCGCGTTGCGATTTTTGTTTTAGAAAAAATATGGTCAATGGAAAAAACGGTGCGCTCATGAAAAATGACTTGGCCGTGGCAATTGATTATATTAGAAAAGACAAAAAAATCCGCGAAGTAATTTTGTCCGGTGGAGATCCATTGTTTTTGGACGACAAAACTTTGGCACAAATTTTAAAAAAATTACGCAGCATTCCGCATGTTAAACTTTTACGCATCCACACCAGAATTCCGATCACATTTCCAAAACGCGTCACAAAAAATTTAGCCGTTACACTAAAAAAAGCAGCACCAATTTGGTTGGTGCTTCACATTAATCATCCAAAAGAAATTTCTCCACAATTTAAAAAAACTATTGCGCTATTGCAGCAAGCTGAGATTCCCCTTCTCTCCCAATCAATTTTACTACGCAATATAAATGACAATACGGAAACTTTGAAAAAATTATTTTACAATCTCGTTGACCTCGGCATCAAGCCATATTATTTGCATCAATGCGATCCGGCGCGTGGCACGAAAA
>JBMORR010000084.1:0-8582 GCA_049322595.1 Patescibacteria group bacterium
GCGGAAATAGACCCGGGCGTAACGGATTTTAATTATGAAGAATTAAGCCTGGACCAAGATACGAAAATAAAGACAATAAATCAGGATGCGAGAATATATCTCCAACGATTGCCGGCAGATAAAAAATATGATTTAATTTTTGGAGACGCTTTTAATGATTTTTCCGTGCCCTACCACCTCACGACACTCGAATTTGGGAAAGTGGTAAAAGAACATTTATTGCCTAATGGATATTATGCCGTGAACGTAATTGATGATTATAAATATGGCAAATTTGTAAGTTCATTTATAAAAACCATGGAAGAGATTTTTCCGTATGTTTATCTCGCGCCGCTTGCCCTGGATTGGAAAACAGATCACAGAAATACGTTTGTTGTTTTAGCGGGAGAGGATCCAATAAATGAAGACGGATGGGCGGCGATTTTGAATGTTTTGAAAAAAACGGGAGAGTATGATAATTTAGATAAAATAAGTTATCTCGTTCCGCAAGGAGAAGTGCGGGAGTTTTTAAAAGTAAAAAAAGCAATAGTTTTAACTGATGATTACGTTCCGACCGATAATCTTCTCGCGCCGGTTTTCAATTACGGATATTAAATAAAATTTTTGCCAAGACCATGGGGGTGTAGTTCAGTGGTAGAACACTGGTCTCCAAAACCAGGGATGAGGGTTCGATTCCTTCCGCCCCCGTGGTCTCAGCAGAAAGTTTAGCAGTTTACATTTTGATTGATTATTGTCCGCAGACTTGACTTTTTTTGAGAATAGGGCATAATTACAATATAAAAATCAGGTAGAAACATCGTCGAATTTCTACAAAAATTTATCTTTATCGTTTCGTATTATGAAAGGTACAATCAAAACCTTAGTAGCGGAAAAGAATTTCGGTTTTATCACTCCAGAAGATGGATCAAAGGATGTCTTCTTCCATGCTACAAGCCTTCAGGGCATTGAGTTTGGACAATTGCAGTCAGGCGATACAGTGACATTTGATGTTGAACAAGCAGATAAGGGTCCGAGAGCCGTGAATGTTACAAAAGAGTAAAAAATTCAAAAACAGAGCCAATTAAACGGCCCTGTTTTTGTTTTGCGTTTTTCTTGATGTTTTTAGCCATGTTTGATATTATAAAAGAACAAAATAAGTTAATTTAAAAGGGGGAATTTTAAGAATTAACCTAATTATTTTTATGAAAAAAACATGGTTAGTCGCCGTGGTTGTTGCCTCGCTTTTGTTCCAGGTTGGAATCGCGAGTGCCTTAACCTCGAGCGAAGGAAAACAAGCCTGGCTTTCGGCAATGCAGGCGAGAATTTCCGCCGACGCGGCTTATAAACAAGCTCAATTAAATTGGGCATCTGATAAAACTCCGGAAAACGATCAAAAGGTAATTGACGCGGCCAAAACAGTTCTGAATGCCGCCTTGGATGAAGCCAAGGCTTGGCTGGAATGGAAAGAACAAGAAGCAAAAGAAAGCGACGCTCCGCGGGATTTGAAAAGAGATATCGAAAATGACGTCAGTAAAAATTTAGCAAAAATACAAACTCTGCGAGAGGATGTGGAAAAGATCAAAACAAGAGTTGATGTCGCGGGAGTTTTTTTGAAGATGGTTGGATCATATGTTGAACTTTTGGCCGACGTAGCAAAGAATACCGGAGCGATGTGGGTTGAGTTTGGAAACAGAATTGCCGACAGAACAGCAGATTATGAAATAAAATTACGCACGACTGCGAACGGCTTGGTAGATAATAAAGATATTATTGCAAAGTTGGATGTTGCTAAATCCCAGATTGATTTAGCCAGAACCCAAATCAACGCCGCTGAAACATCTTATAAAAAAGTTGTGGTTCCCGGCACGCCACTTGTTAAGTTTGCCGAGGGGAATAGTTATTTAAGGCAAGCAAAGATAAACTTGCAAGCCGCGTCCGAACAATTGCGCGAAGCTTTTAATTTAATTATTTCTTCAAAATAATATGGTAAAGAAAATATTTTTTAGCTTAATTTTGATTGGGGGTTTAGTTTTTCTCGGATCTGGATGCGCGCCGCAGGAACCAGAAGTAAATATTAACGAGGATACAAACGTTATCGTGAACGAAGCAGTCGGAGAGGAAAACGTTAACGCAATTAATCCCGGCGTGACAGCGGAGGAATTAGACGAATTAAAGTCGAAAATCAATGAGATGGATTATGAAGATTTAAACGGGTTTAATAATTAAGAATCAAAAAGATTTATGTCCAAAAAATTTTTAATTTTGGGCGTAGTGGCGGTTTTAGTGCTTGCGGGTGCGGGTTGCGGAGAAAAAGAAGAAACTCCGGTAACGGAAAATAGAAATCAGAATATAAATGTTATTACAACAAACGTTAACGGTCCAGTTTTAGAATTGGTCGAACCAGAAGGGGAGGAAATTGAGGTTAGCGGAGTGGAATTTGTTGAATACACAAATAAATCAACCGGATACAAGATCGATCGGCCAGATAAATGGTATTGGCAGCACCTTATTCGGAAAGAAATCGGCGAGGCTATGCCCGAAGTTGACGATCTGTTTGTCGCTGACCCAAATCCATTACCACCGCTTGGCACGGAATATCTCGGGAGAATTGTAATCGAAGTTTCGCGGAAAAGTTTAAACGATCTGAAAAAAAATTATTCTGATCTTACTTCTTCGGCCGTGACAATTGGTGAAATTTCCGCGATAAAATATGATGGCGTGCGCAGAAATGAAATAGTGGAGAATCAAAAAAATATTGTTTATCTTTTTGAAAAAGAAGGAAAGACATATCGGCTCGCTTATGTTATGGAAAATAGCTCGGCTGAAGACGAGGCAGTGTTTTCAAGAGTTGTTAAAAGTTTAAGTTTTTAAAAAATAAATAAAGTTCCGCCCACTCGCGGCGGAATTTTTGTAGACTCAATGTTTAATGTTGTTATCCTGGCAGTAGGAAAAATTAAAGAAAAATATTGGCAGGCGGCAGCAGAAGAATATTTGGCGCGGCTGAAACCGTACGCCAAGATTAAAGTTGAAGAAGTTGCGCCAGAGCCGTTTAAAAGAGAATCTGACAAAGAGAAGGCAAAAATAAGAGAGGGAGAGCGTCTTTTGGCGGCACTTTCAAAATATTTCGACAGCGAGATAGTTGTTCTGGATGAACGGGGGAGAGAATTTACTTCGCTCGATTTTTCAAATTTTATGAGCCGTGATTCTCGACGGATAATTTTTGTTGTTGGTGGGGCGCTTGGGTTTAGCGAAGATTTTTTAGCAAATGTTTTTACTAAAATATCTTTAGGGAAAATGACCTTTCCCCACGAACTTGCGCGGGTAGTTTTGTTGGAGCAAATTTACCGCGCCGCGGCGATTGCTTCCGGAAAAAAATATCATTACTAAAATATGGATTTTTTTCACACGATAATTTTAGGTATAGTTGAGGGGATCACGGAATTTCTTCCAATTTCCTCAACTGGTCATTTGATTTTGACCTCAAAGCTTCTTCGGCTGCCATCAACGGAATTTTTAAAAAGTTTTGAGATTGCTATCCAGCTTGGAGCAATTTTGGCCGTAGTTGCTCTTTACTGGAAATCTTTTTTTGTCAGGTTTGAAGTTTTGAAAAAGGTGGTTGTTGCTTTTTTGCCGACTGCCGTACTCGGGTTGATTTTTTACAAAATCATCAAACAATTTTTATTGGAGAATGAGCAAGTTGTTTTATGGTCTTTATTTTTGGGTGGAATTTTTCTTATTATTTTTGAATGGAAATACGGAGAAAAAGAAAATGCCGTGGATGATGTGGCGAAAATTTCCTGGCGCCAGGCAATTATTATCGGATTTTTCCAATCGATTGCCATGATTCCAGGTGTTTCCCGCGCGGCAGCAACGATTGTTGGCGGGTTGCTGCTCGGACTAAAAAGAAAAACTATCGTGGAATTTTCTTTTTTGCTCGCCGTACCAACCATGGCTGCGGCCACTGGTCTTGATCTTTTAAAAAGTGGTAGTAATTTTAGTGGCAGAGAGTTTGGCCTGCTTGCTGTTGGTTTTGTCCTTTCTTTTTTTACGGCCCTCGCGGCAATTAAATTTTTCTTGAATTTTATTAAAAATCATTCTTTCATTTTCTTTGGTGCCTATCGAGTTATTTTAGCAATTCTTTGGTGGGTTGGCGCGCTGTTTCTTTCGCGGATTTAAAATGTTATAATGTATGAAAGTTTGTTTGTATCTTGAATTTAAGGGATTTTTAAAAGGCTATTTGTATAAAAACGCAGGTACGGGTTTTCTTTCGTCCTTTAAAAATTACTTGAAAGCCTTGAGTTTAGTTGGCGTGGAAGTTACGGAGGATCTGAAAGATAAGTATTATATTTTGCATGTTAATATTCCATATTTTAAATCGCTTTGGGCTGTTCGGAAGGCAAAAAAAAGAGGGGTTAAAATTGTGATGTCGGCTCATGCTACAGCAGAGGATTTTAGCGGGGTTTGGCGAATGAGTAATTTTTTAATGCCGCTTGCGCGTCGTTATTATCGTTTCGCTTATAATCATGCCGATATTATAATTGCCCCAACGATCTATACAAAAAGTTTGCTTGAGAAATACCCCTTGAAAAAGAGAATTGAAGTTGTTTCCTGTGGTGTAGATTTTAAAAAATTTTTTTCTAGCGGAGAAGGAAGAAATTATTATAAACCAGAAAAAGAAGTAATTACTTTTAATGTTGCAAACGCAATCCCGAGAAAGGGGACAGAAAGCTTTATAAGATTAGCTAAAGATTTCCCTGAAAATAAATTTTTTTGGTACGGAAAAATTTTCAGATCATTTTTATATAAGAAATTGCCAAAAAATTTGCCGAGCAATTTGGAATTTAAGGGATTTATCCCGGATATTTTATCAGCTTACCGTGATGGAGATATTTTTCTTTTTCCGTCATACGAAGAAAATCAGGGGATGGTTATTTTGGAAGCTTCCGCGGCCGGATTACCAATTTTAGTCCGTGATTTGCCGGCATATCGAGGATGGCTTGTTCACAATGAAAATTGTTTAATTGCAAAAAATGAGGAGGAGTTTAAAAAATATTTAAATCAATTAATTTCTGATTCCGGACTTCGAGAGCGTTTAGGAATAGCGGCAAAAAAATTAGCCGAGTCAGAGGATTTAAAAATTATTGGAAAGCGCTTATTCGAGGTTTATCAAAGCATAACATGAAAATTTCAATCATAATTCCAGCCTACAACGAGGAAAAACTACTGCCGCGATGTTTAAAATCTGTTTTCGCCACCCATTTACCAGAAGATTATGAAGTGATTGTTGTTAACAACGCCTCAACGGACCGGACAGAACAAATTGCGAAAAGTTTTGCGGGCGTTAAAGTTGTAATGGAATTAAACAAGGGAATCACAAGAGCTAGGCAGGCCGGTTTCCGGGCGGCAACCGGAGATATTTTAGTTTTTTTTGACGCGGATACGGTTATTCCTCCAGATTGGTTTCGGGTCGCAGTAAAAAAATTTAAATCCGATCCAAAACTTGTAGGCGTTTCCGGACCGTATCATTTTGAAGCTATCTCTTGGTGGGCAAGGCGCCTAGAATGGTTTTATACTTGGATTATTCTCCCGATTGGAGAGTTTGTGTGGAAATATATTTTACGTCAGGGAGGGATAATGCTTTTAGGGGGTAATTTTGCTGTGAGGCGTGAGGCACTTGAGGCGATTAACGGCTTTGACACAAAATTAGATTTTTACGGGGAGGACACGAATCTTACGAGGAGGATAGGAAAAATCGGAAAAATATATTATTCCAACAAGTTATTTGTTTACTCTTCGCCTCGCCGTTTTGAAGGTGAGGGGGGAGTAAAGCTAGCTTTTAAATATGTCATAAATTTTTTGGGAGAGTGGATTTTTAAAAAACCAATAAATAAAACTTACGAAGATTTTCGATAATTTTTAAAAAAATGAAAAGAAAAAACAATAAAAATCATAATCATAATCATGGTTATCCAAAAGCCTGGGTTGTGACAGTAGACATGGGTTACGGTCATCAGCGTGCAGCTTTTCCCTTAAAAGGTTTGGCTTATGGTGGAAAAATTATTAACGCGTCTAATTATGCCGGAATGCCGCGAGCGGATAGGACTACATGGAAAGAAAGCAAAAGGTTTTATGAATTTATGTCGCGTTTCAAGAGAATTCCCGTTGTGGGGGAGGCGGCATTTAATATTTATGATAAGTTGCAGGAGATCCCGCCTTTTTATCCCAAGAGAGATCTTTCTCATCAGAGCGTGCAAATTAAAGAAACATTGGCTTTGATTAAAAAAAGAGAATGGGGAAAACATTTAATCCATACTTTGAATAAGCAAAAAATTCCCCTGATCACGACCTTTTTTATTCCAGCCTTTATGGCGGAAGCTTGGGGATATGAAGGAGATGTTTATTGCGTAATTTGTGACGCGGATATTTCAAGAGCCTGGGCCCCGCCCGACCCGACGCAAAGCAAAATAAAATATTTTGCTCCCAATTACAGAGTTGTTGAGAGATTGAAATGTTATGGCGTAAAGGCGGAAAATATTTTTTTAACAGGATTCCCTTTGCCTGAAGAAAATACGGGGGGGAGGTATCTTGGAAATTTACGCCATGATTTAGGCATTAGACTCACTCACCTTGATCCTAAAAAAATCTATACATCAAAATATACGCTTACGATTGATGAATATCTGGGGACAAAGTGGCCGCCGCCAAAAACAAAAGGCCCGCCGACTTTAATGTTCGCGGTTGGCGGAGCCGGAGCGCAGCGGGAACTGGGCGTGGAAATAGTGAAAAATTTAACACAAAAAATCAGGGAGAAAAAAATAAATATTATTCTTGTCGCTGGTATTAGAAATGAGGTGAATCAATATTTTAAGAGATGTATTAGGCGATGCGGTCTCGGCGGTTATCTTGGAAAAAATATAAAAATAATTTTTGGTAAAAATACTGAGGGTTATTTTAGAAAATTTAATAAAGCTTTAAGAAAAGTTGATGTTTTGTGGACTAAGCCGTCAGAGCTTTCTTTTTATACCGCACTTGGTTTACCGATTATTATTTCCGAACCAATCGGTTCCCAGGAGGAATTTAATAGAAAGTGGCTTATAACGGTTGGTTCAGGGATTGACCCCGAAGATGTTAGATATGTTGATCAGTGGTTTTTTGACTGGATTGATTCCGGTTGGTTCGCCAGGGCAGCGATGCAGGGGTTTATGGAAGGAGGAAAATATGGAACTTATAATGTTGAGAAATTTATTAAACACAAACTATCTGAAATAAAGGCGATTAAGATGGTTTTGCAATATTAATTTTAGCTAATGCATTCTTTGTTTAAAAAAATAATTTTTGTTGCTGGCGTTATTATATTTGCCATAGCTTTATTTCTCGCAATTTTGTGGCTTCCATTTTTTAATCCAGCAAAAGAAGAAGTTAAATTTGGGGTAAGTTTTAGTAAATCCTACGCTGATTATTTGGAATTGGATTGGCGAGAAATGTATATTGCAATTTTAGATGAATTAAATCCGCAGCTTTTGCGCCTTCAGTCAGATTGGGACGAAACGGAATTATCTGACGGAAATTTTAATTTTTCTGCTCTTGATTGGCAGATGGCTGAAGCAGAAAAGCGGGGAATTGACGTTCTGCTTGTGCTTGGAAGGCGCCAACCGCGTTGGCCAGAGTGCCATACGCCAGAATGGTTGGCAGACGCGCCGGAAGCGGAAATTCAAGAGAGAACATTGGAATTTATAAAAACAGCTGTCTTGAGGTATAAAAATTCTTCGGCACTTGTGATGTGGCAGGTTGAAAATGAACCGCTTTTAAATGCCTTTGGCGAATGTCCTCCCGCAGATATAAATTTTTTAAAAAGAGAGATTGCTCTTGTAGAATCATTGGACGATCGGCCGATTTTGATTACTGATAGCGGGGAGTTATCGACTTGGAGAAAGACGGCCCATTTGGGAGATTATTTTGGCACAACTATTTATCGGCGAGTTTATAGCGATTACTGCGGATATTTTCGCCATTTTTTTGCCCCGGCTTTTTATAGGTTAAAAGCTAAATTAGTTGGATTAAATCGGAATAATATTATTATTTCTGAGCTTCAGGCTGAGCCATGGTTACCAGACGGAAAAGAAAGCAGAGGAAGCCTTGAAGAACAAAAGGAGATTCTGGGACAGGAATTTATTCAAAAGCAGATTGAATTTGCCCGAAAAACCGGTTTTTCCGAAGCTTATATCTGGGGAGTTGAGTGGTGGTATTGGGCAAAGATGCAGGGCGATGAATCTGCTTGGGAAGTTGGAAAAAAAATTTGGCAACCCTAGCCCCCTTCACTTTTATCTAAAAAGTGCTATAATTAGATAAAAGTTATACACACCCTAATTTTTAACTTTTAGACTATGGCCAATGAACCAGTAATAGCTTATTGCGTAAAATGCAAGGCTAAAAAAGAAATGAATGATGCCCAAGAGGTAGAAATGAAAGGAAAGGGCGGCGTGGTTAGAAAAGCCATGACCGGAGTTTGTCCAACTTGCGGCACAAAGATGTTTAGGATAATGGGTAAAAAATAGTAGAATTTGATAGTTTTGACTCAAAATGCTGAAAAAATAGTCTTTTCG
>JBMORR010000085.1:0-8521 GCA_049322595.1 Patescibacteria group bacterium
CAAAAGATCAAAGTTCAAAAAACAAAATCTTGATTAATTATTTTATGTATTTTTCGAAGAGCCAAGTGAAAAGAAAGTCGAGAGCTCCAAGAAAAACAGCCACGCCCAAACTTATACCGATAACGGTTAGGGTGTGGTTTATTGTTTCGCGCTTTGTCGGCCAAACAACTTTCTTTAATTCCCGATAGGAATCACGAAAGTAGTTTGTTAATTTGTTGTTAGAGATAGAGGCTTGCATATTTTGCTTTATTTAAGCGATATTTAACAAAATTTAAGATATTTAAAACAGCCCTGGGGGCTATTACTATAAAAGTATAGCATAAGGGGAAAATAAAGCAAGTTTTTAGTTATTTGTATTAAATATCCAAATTCTTTACAGTTTTTGCGTGGGTTTGGATAAATCTCTTACGCGGCTCAACTTCATCGCCCATTAAAACGCTAAATGTTTCATCAGCTTCTTTAGCATCTCTTACAGTAACTTGTTTCATAAGGCGACTTTCCGGATTCATAGTTGTTTCCCAAAGCTGTTCTGGATTCATTTCGCCCAAACCTTTATATCGCTGAATGTTTATTCCGGAAATTGTTGTTACTTCCTCTTCACCCCCTATAGTTTCGCCCTCTTCTTTTTCTTCAACTTCTTTTTTAACTTTTTTGTTATCAACTTTTTTATTTTTTTGTAATTCGGCTATGGCCTTATCTTTTTCTTCATCGTTATAAACATATCGGATATCTTTTCCGGATTGGATTTTATAAAGCGGAGGCTGGGCAATGTAAATATGTCCAGTTGTGATTAGTTCCGGGAAATATCTATAGAAAAGGGTCAAAAGCAAGGTGCGGATATGGGCGCCATCAACGTCGGCATCAGTCATAATAATAATTTTTCCGTAGCGTAAACTGCTAATATCGAATTGTTCGCCAATGTTTGTGCCCATGGCGATGATTAAAGATTTGATTTCATTGTTGGCAAGCATTTTATCAAGCCGCGCGCGCTCAACATTTAAAATTTTTCCGCGGAGAGGAAGGATGGCTTGGAAATCTCGATCGCGTCCTTGTTTGGCCGAGCCGCCGGCAGAATCACCTTCAACGATATAAAGTTCCGCTTTTTCCGGTTCGCGCGTTGCGCAATCGGAAAGTTTTCCCGGAAGAGTTAGCCCTTCCAAAACGCCTTTTCGAAGAATTGTTTCGCGGGCGACGCGCGCCGCATTTCTTGCCCGGGAGGCCAAAATACTTTTTTCAATAATTCCTTCGGCATCACGAGGGTGTTCTTCCAAAAAAGTTGAGAAAGCTTCAGAAAAAATAGTATCAACCGCCGGGCGAACGTCCGGATTGCCAAGTTTTGCCTTTGTTTGGCCTTCAAATTGGGGTTCTTTAACTTTAACGGAAATTACCGCGGTTAAACCTTCACGCACGTCCTCGCCAGTAAGATTGTCGTCTTTTTCTTTTAAGTATCCCTTTGTTCTCGCGTAATTATTTAGGACGCGGGTTAGGGCCGTGCGGAAACCGACTAAATGGGTTCCGCCGTCTGGATTGAAAATATTATTACAAAAAGCATAAACAGTTTCTTTAAAATCGGCCGTATATTGCACCGCTACCTCTACTCCAATTCCGCCCGATTCTTTTTGTATATAAAAAACATTATCTTGTTTTAATTCTTTATGATGGTTTAAAAAACTAACATAGGAAGCAACGCCGTCTTCAAAATAGAAAGCATACGTTGGCTGATCTTTCTTTTTCCCTTTTTCTGTTTTACGGTCATCAAAAATTAAAATTTTTACACCCTTTGTTAAGTAAGCTTGTTGGCGAAGGTGGGTAATAATTGTTTGTAAATCAAATTCTGTGGTTGTAAAAATTTCCGAATCTGGTTCAAAAATAATTGTCGTGCCTGTGCCGCGCGCCGTACCAACCGGCTTAACCTTTCCTAGTGGTTTACCCTTGGAATATTCTTGCGCCCAAAGTTTCCCGTCACGTTTAACCTCGGCGCGCATAAATTTTGAAAGGGCATTAACAACTGAAACGCCGACGCCATGCAAACCGCCGGAAACCTTGTAGCCGCCCTCACCAAATTTTCCGCCGGCATGGAGAATGGTTAAAACAGTTTCTAACGCAGATTTTTTTGTTTGTTTATGGATTTCAACCGGAATACCGCGACCGTTATCGGAAACGGAAACGCGATTGTCGGACAAAAGGCGAATCTGAATTTCCGTGCAATGGCCAGCCATTGCTTCGTCAATAGAGTTATCAACAACTTCCCAAATTAAATGATGCAAACCATCCGGACCAGTTGAACCAATATACATGCCCGGTCGGCGACGGACGGCT
This sequence comes from Patescibacteria group bacterium, assembly GCA_049322595.1. Taxonomy (GTDB): domain Bacteria; phylum Patescibacteriota; class Patescibacteriia; order XYB2-FULL-38-15; family XYB2-FULL-38-15; genus JAHIRI01. The sequence continues at coordinate 2,320 of JBMORR010000085.1, forward strand.
TCAAGACCCTCAAGAACAGTAATTTGTTTCGCGCCGTATTCTTCTTTTTTGGCTTTAACTTGTTTTGGCATAACTAAAAATTAAACCTCTCCGCCCGGGGCGGAAAATGAGGTGAAATTGGCTAATATTTATTAGTTAATAATAGCACAATGTTTTTGGGGAAGCAAGGGTTAAATTAGCTTACACTTTTATTTTTTGCTATACTTAAATTATAATAATTTTTTCTAAATTATGGCAGTAGGAATTGAAGGCCGAATGGCGGAAGCGCTTGATCGTCGGCGGGTTTGGGGGCAAACCGACGACGAAAATTTTAACCGCGAAATCGCCCGATCCTGGAGGAACTCTGCTTTTAATCCGGAAGATTTTATTGGCCAGCCGTATAGGCGCGAAGAAATATCTGCTGATTTACAAAAAGTTTTCGAAATAAAAAGATCACCAACTTATATGCATGAGCGGGGAAACGAAGCGGTTGCCCTGGAGTATGTTTTAATGGAAGGAATAAAAGTCCATGGTTGGTTTGGCGATAGTGTGGAATCAATTCAAAAAACCTCAGAATACGATGACATAATGAATGGAGTAGATTTTGTAATAACTTTTCATGACGAAGATACGGATAAATTTGTTTATTTAGCGATTGACGCCACAACTTCTTCGGACGAAACGGTTCTTCGACGAAAGGCGGAGAAAAATTTTGGAAAACTCGCTGGTGGAAAAATGGCATCAGTTAAATATTTTGAAGATCCAGACGGAAATATGGGTGAAGCTGAAATGCCGTGTGTTGTTTTGGAGCTTGGTCCCGAGAAAACCGTCGCCCTGCAAAAATTAATGGTGGAAAGACCGAGCCTAACGGAAGACGCGGGGGAAAAATATGAATTTCTTGCTTCTGTCGAAAACCAATTATTAAAATTTGTAAATTATATTTTGATCCGAGGAGGATATTTGGGCGAAGGAAGGGATTTGGGAAGTTACGGCGAGGTTTTAGAATTTATGTCTCGCCACGGAGAAGATTTGGATGAGAGAACAAAAAAGATAGTTTCGGCGCATGCCGATGCCTTACAGTTTGTTTCTCTGGCTGCGCCCAAGCCAAAATTAGTGCATTAAATTAACCATCAAAATATGCCTTACGAAAATCAGCCGACAGATTTTACAGAAGGCCAACTGAAGGTCGCCAGCTGGTATGTCTCTCATAAAATTTTGTTAAAGAAAATTTTTATCGGATTTTTGATTTTTCTTTGCGTGATTTTTTGGGGATATGGTCTTTACGGATTGGTTAATCATTATTTTATTGAAGGGCCAAGTTTTAACTTGGCCATGAGAGAGCTGAGCCGAGGAATTGATTATTCTGCAATCAATAAGATACTCCAGCCAAAGGGTCTTGAACTCGGCACAACGACAATTTTTTCTTCAGGAAAAGGAAGATATGATTTCATGGGGAAAATTTTTAACCCATCTTCCGACTGGCGTGCGGAATTCACTTATAACTTTTTGGTTGACGGCGCGCCGCGGCCGGAAAAGAACGGTTTTATTTTACCGGGTGAAGAAAAATATATTTTTGATCTTGGAGCAGAGGCGCCGACAAAACCCCGAACGGCAACCTTGGAAATAAAAAATTTTAAATGGCAGAGGATTGACGCTCACGAAATACCCGATTATACCACTTGGCAGAATGAACGGATAAATTTTCCGGTTACCGATATTAAATTTACGCCCGCCGCGGTCGGAGAGAATATACCAATCAGCCGGGCTTCCTTTGCCGTTCGAAACGCCACGGCTTTTAGTTTTTGGAATGTTGGTTTTGAAATTTTTCTTTATAGAGGGAGCTCTATCGCCAGCGTAAATTATGTTACGTTGGAAGAATTTCGTTCTGGACAAACCCGCTCGGTTGAGGTAAGTTGGTTTGAATCCTTGCCAAGTATTACTCAAGTTAAAGTTGTACCAGAAGTAAATATTTTTGACGCGAAGGTTTATATGCCAGTAGATTAGTTTAATTAATTGCAAAAGTTGATTGGCGAATTAGTTATTTTCTAATTCGCTTTTAGTATCATGATTTCCCGGTATTTTTCATTTTTAAGGCGTTTTGATTGGGTGCTTGCCACTTCGGTTTTTTTGCTTTTGATTTTAAGTTTGGTTGCTCTTTATAGTATTTCGTTAAGCAAAGCTGATCCGGATTTTTTAAATTTTAAAAAACAGATAATTTTTATTCTGGTCGGGTTGGCCGGTTTTTTTACTCTGAGCATTATTGATTATAAGTGGTTGAAATTTTATAGTTTTCCAATTTATGGTTTGGCTGCCGGACTTTTAATTGCTGTTTTGATTTTTGGTAAAGTTATCCGCGGGACGCAAGGATGGTTTGGCTTTGGTTGGTTTAATTTCCAGCCGGTGGAACTTGCGAAACTCGCGATGATTATTTTTTTAGCAAAGTATTTTTCCAGGGGAGCGCATGAAATTTTTAATTTTAAACATATTGCAATAAGCGGTATTTTTTCGGGTATTTTGATTGGCTTGGTTTTACTCCAACCTGATTTCGGATCGGCCCTAGTTCTTTTTTTCTTATGGCTCGGGATGCTTTTTTTAATTGGCATTAAGCGTTCGCACTTGGTTTTGCTTTTGCTTTTGGTCGCAACTCTTTTGGCTGGGTCGTGGTTTTTTATTTTTGAAGATTATCAAAAAGAAAGAATTTTGAGTTTCTTGGACGCTTCGCGCGATCCGCTCGGCCGCGGTTATAATATTACTCAGGCGCGAATCGCTGTGGGATCGGGGGAAATACTCGGCCGCGGGATTGGTTTTGGTCCGCAGAGTCAGCTTCGCTTTGTCCCGGAAAGCCAGACAGATTTTATTTTCGCGGTTTTGGCTGAGGAATTGGGGTTTTTAGGAGCAGCTTTAATTTTGGCGCTTTGGGGAATAATTTTTTGGCGAATTGTTAGGATAGCCCGGCGGGCGCGTGATGATTTCAGTTTATTTTTTGCGGCCGGAACAGCCATTGTTTTTTTGATTCAAATTTTTATTAATATCGGCATGACAGTTGGCGTGGCGCCGGTGACGGGAATTTCTTTGCCGTTTATAAGTTATGGAGGTAGCGCTTTAGTCATGAATTTGGCAATGGTAGGAATTTTGGAAAGCATCGCGGCGAGATCATAAAGAAGAAAGTAGAAAAAATAAAAGTCAGAACGCATCGCTTGACGATTTTGATGCTTGTTGCTAACATCTAATTATCGTATTTAATTAATTTTAAACAGAGAATTCTTATGACCTTAAGTCTAAATGTCAAAAAACGGGAGGTGACTGGAAGGGGAGTAAAGAATCTCCGTAAACAAAATTTGATTCCGGCCGTTACTTATGGTAAAGACGTGTCGCCCTTAAATTTGGTTGTGGAGTATCTTCCTTTCAGTAAGCTTTATAAAGAAGCCGGAGAAAGCACGCTTGTTGATTTAAAAATAGACGAAGCCGAACCGGTTAAAGTTTTGATTCAGGAGGTGCAGACAGATCCTCGGACAAACAATTTTATTCATATTGATTTCCGCCAAATTAAGATGACGGAGAAAATACAGGTTGCCGTTATTCTTAAGTTTATTGGTGATGCCCCGGCGGTCAAGGAACTTGGTGGCACTTTTGTCTGCAGTATGGATGAAGTGGAAATTGAATGTTTACCGGGTGATTTAGTCCACGAAATTGAAGTTGATGTTTCAGGGCTCAAAACTTTTGAAGATAGTATTCAAATTAAAGATTTGAAGGTGCCTTCGGGTGTGAAAATTTTAGCTGATATGGAGGCAACCATTGCCACAGTTGAAGCTCCTTTGACTGAGGAAGAATTAAAAGCCGAGCTTGAAACTCCGGTCGCAGAAAAAGTCGAAGAAGTTCAGGTTGTGGAAAAGGAAAAGAAAGAAGGAGAAGAAGCTGCTCCAGCCGAAGCTGGTCCCGAGAAAAAAGAGTAGGAGAAATAATCAAGATTATTTTGATGAAAAAAATATTTTCAGAAATGATTGTTTTTATAAAGAAACAACCGCGCATATGGCTGGTTGTTTCTTTGCTTTTGATTTCCGTTTTGCTTGTTGCCATTGGCGGGTATCTGCTTTTATCCCGTACTTCTTTTTTGGATTTTTTTTCAAGAAATAGCGGGGCAGAAAAAAATGAAAAAAGCGAAGAAGCAACATTTCCGGGAGTCCGCCGTTTGGTTGATGGAATTGAGGTGGAAGATGAAACAAAAATCAATCCGCCACTTTTCGCCGTACAGGTTGAAAATATGATTGACGCGAGGCCACTTTCAGGAATTTCCCGAGCCAATTTAGTTTATGAAACTTTGGCCGAAGCGGGAATTACGCGGCTTTTGGTTTTTTTTACGGCAGACGCTGGTACCCCTGAAATCGGGCCAGTTCGTAGCGCGCGGCCATACTTTGTTGATTGGGTTGAAGAATTTGGCGCCCTCTATGCTCATTCCGGAGGCAGCCCAGAGGCACTAAGATTGATTCCGCAGTATGATATTTTAGATCTAAATGAATTTGCTAACGGTCGATTTTTTTGGCGTTCAAAAAAAAGATACGCGCCGCATAATCTTTATACCTCAACAGGGCTTTTGGCCGAAGCTTTTGAAGCAAAAGAGGGCGAAGTTAAAAATTTTACGCCATGGCAATTTAAGGATGAAGTACCCGACGAATCGCGGCCGGAAGAAGAAAAAAGAGTTAAAATTTATTTTTCCACAAAAACATACGAGGCCGGCTGGCAATATAACCGAGAGACAAATGATTATTTAAGGTACCAGTCGGGATTAATTCAGCAAGATAGGGACGGCTCTGAAGTACGGGCAAAAAATATTGTTGTGCAGTTTGCAAAAATGGTTGTACTTGATGAAGTCGGTCGAAAAGATATTGATACGATTGGCAACGGCGAAGCGATTATTTTTCAAGATGGCATTCAGATTGATGGAGTCTGGGAAAAGTTTGCACGCGGTGAACGGACAAAATTTTATGATTCAAACGGTGTAGAAATAAAATTCAACCCGGGAGTGACTTGGGTTGAAGTAGTGCCGATTGGAACTGAAGTAGAGTTTTAATTTATATTTTAAAAACTACGACGCGATCTCGCCCGGCGAGATCTTTTTTTATTTCAATTTTTGCGACAGGAAAACGGCGTTTGATTAATTTTGTAATAGGATTTTTTTGTGATGGGTCAATTTCAAAAAGGGAGGTAATGGACAATGGGTGATTAGTAGCTAATAATTCAATTTGTTGCAAAATTTCACGATAATATTTTAAGCCGTCTGTGCCGCCGTCGAGCGCCTGCCGCGGCTCGTATTTTTTTATTTCCGGCTGAGTTTTTTGCCATTGGCGGGTCGCGAGATATGGCAGGTTGGCAACAATGGTCAAGGATTTAAGATTTTTTATTTTTGATTTTAAAAATGGTTCAAATAAATTTCCGTGTAAAAAGGTAATTTTTGCTTTATTTTGGTGTGCATTTTTCTTTGCGACGGTTAATGCTTTTTTGGAAATTTCTGTAGCAAAAATTTTTGAGTTAGGAAGATTTTTGGCAAGAGAGACGGCGATGGCTCCGCTTCCGGTGCCAACGTCAATAATTGCAGATTTATGATTTACGATTTTTGATTTTAAAATTTCTTCTACAAGTGTTTCTGTTTCGGGGCGGGGGATTAAGACGTTTTTATCAATAAAAAAATTCAGACCGTAAAAATATTTTTGGCCAGTAATGTAGGCGACTGGTTCATGCTTGGCGCGGCGGGCGATCAATTTTTTAAATTTTGAAAATTGCGCCGCGGTTAATTTTTTTTCAAAGTGCGCGCATAAAAATTTTTTTGGTTTTTTAAGTGCAAAAGCCAAAAGAATCTCGGCGTCTAAAGAAGGGGAGAAACTTTTTGATTTTTGTAAAATTTTTATCGCCCAAATTAAGGATTGTTTAATATTCATGCGTTTATTATAACATACTTTGCGTTAGCATCTCGCCCATAAATGAATAAATTCATTTCTCTCACTCGCTTGATAATACTTCGTGTTATCTGCGTTCGCTCGGAAATGAATAAATTCATTTCTCTCACTCGCTTGATAATAAAAAAATGCCCGCGTACTGCTTTTGGAGGCGGGGGAGTTATCTCCATGGGCAGTACGCGGGCTTCGCGCCGGTCCGGGAGGGGCGGCGACGCGAACTCGAGCGGAGAGTTCGCGAGCTAACTCGCAAACTCTCACGTTACTAGTCTAGT
>JBMORR010000086.1:0-1058 GCA_049322595.1 Patescibacteria group bacterium
GATCGCCAATAAACTCACACCTTCTTTTAAGAGCTCTCCGCCGGCAATATAACTGGTAATTGGAATTCCAAATGAAATACTGCCCGCCAATGCGCCAATTAGCGGATCTAGAAAATAATTTCCTGTAAAGATATTACGATAAAAATTTTTTAGCAAAGGATTTAGCAAACTAATAAGCATCAAAATTCCAATAATCATCGGAATTGCCATCTTGATATTTGTCAGCGTTTTTTTTGCCGCTTCTTTTATTTTTTCACTGCTTGACATAAAAAAATAATTTTTGATTAAATTCCTACTTTGCGATTTATTACCCCATTCCCAAGATGCCAATGATTACTCCAATGATGGATGAAATGATGGTGAGAATCCAGGCGCGCATGACCACTTTTTGTTCCGGCCAGCCTTTGGCTTCGAAATGATGATGTAATGGAGCTGCCAAGAAAACCTTCCTGCCTAGGTACTTTTTTGAAAACAACTGAATAGCCACACTGCCAGACTCTAATATATATATAAAACAGATAACCAGCAGAACAACCACTGAATTCGTAAGCATCGCCACGACGCCCAAAGTTGTTCCCAGAGAAATTGCCCCAGTATCTCCCATAAAAAACCGTGCTGGAGAAATATTAAACCAAAGGAAAGCCAGTGTTGCCCCGGAAATTGCCGCGCAAAAAGCTGCCAAATCAACCTTATTTTGCATAAAAGCAATTGCAGCAAAAGACGAAAATGCCATAAAAATAATTCCCCCATTGAGTCCATCCAATCCGTCAGTTTCATTGGAGGAAATGGCTGAAAAAATAATCACAAAGATAAACAATGGGATATACCAAAAACCGATCGAAAAATCCCCCACGGCTGGAATATGTAGAATATCCCAACCCAACTTAGAATAAAACCACCAAGCGCCAGCGCCAGCAATTGCAAAAAGCCACCAAAAGCGCATTGCGAATCTCATTCCCCCGCCTTTGTTCGAGCCCCATCCGCGCACACTCATTACATCATCAAATAAACCAAGAATCCCAGAAGTAACGAGCGCAAATAGTGGAAGCCACACTTGA
>JBMORR010000087.1:0-8201 GCA_049322595.1 Patescibacteria group bacterium
GAAATGAAAAAGTTAAATCATTTTTATCGCGGGAAAGATAAAACAACTGATGTTTTGAGTTTTATTTATGAATTTCCCAAGGATAAGAAGAAAGACACGCTTTTGGGCGAGGTAATAATTTCTTACCCCCAGGCCGCGCGCCAGGCGAAAAAGTATGGGTGGGAAGTAAAAAGAGAAATTAAAGAATTATTAGTTCATGGATTATTTCATCTTTGCGGCTTTGATCACGAGAAGGGCCCTCGGGCAGCGAAAAAGATGAGCGAAATGGAGCAAGCAGTTTTAGAAAAAATTTAGAAACTTAAATTTATGTTTAGTTTAAGTCGTTTAATCAAAAGTTTTCATTACGCTGGGAGGGGATTGGTAAGAGTTTTTAGGGAAGAGCAAAGTTTTCGTATTCAAGTATTTGTAGGATTTTTGGTTTTAATTTTAGCTCTGATTTTTAACATAAAAGTTTGGGAGGCGATAGCTCTTTTGCTTGTCATAATGATGGTTTTGGTGTTAGAGTTAATTAACAGTGTTTTTGAAAGAGTAGTAGATGTCCTAAAACCCAGAATGCATCCGTATGTTGAGACGGTCAAAGATATAATGGCCGCGGTAGTTTTGCTTTCTTCTTTTGGGGCGATTATAGTTGGTTTATTAATCTTAGGTCCGTATTTAGTAAATTATATAGATAGATTGTGTTATTAATCTTTCTAAAGATGCAGCAATACGATAATTTTATAAAAGTTGCAAAATCTTTCGAGATTATTTATAATAAAAGACTTATAGGAGAGCTCATAAGTTATAATCTATGAGAAGCGAAATAATCACCGGTTTAGACCTTGGATCAACTGCCGCGCGAGTAGTCGTGGGGCAGAGGGATCTTGCTGGGGCGCCAAAAATCTTGGCTGCGATTGAGGTTCCGTCAGATGGAGTGTCTCGGGGAACAGTCACGAGCGTTGAGAACGCTACGTCAAGCATCGCAGCGGCTTTTGAGGCGGCTGAAAGGATCACGGGCGTTCCCGTTGATCGAGTTTGGGTTGGTATTTCCGGTGATCATATTATTTTTCAAAAAAGTAAAGGGGTTGTTGCTGTGGCAAAGCCCAACGGAGAAATTGATGATGGCGACGTTGAAAGATCAATCGAAGCTTCACGCGCCGTCGCCACTCCTCCCAATTTTGAAATTTTACACGTTATACCTCGAACTTTTTCTATTGATAGTCAGGTTAATATCCGCGACCCTCTTGGCATGAGTGGGGTTAGGCTTGAAGTAGAAACTCAAATTATTCAGGGACTGAGTTCCCATATAAAAAATTTAACAAAATGCGTTTATCGCACAGGAGTAGATATTGAAGATGTTGTTTTTTCTATTCTTGCCGCCTCTGAAGCGGTTACGAGTCCGCGCCAAAAAGAATTAGGCGTGGCCGTGGCTAACATTGGGAGAACGTCCACCGAACTCGCAATTTTTGAGGGAGGAGATGTTATGCATACGGCATTTTTGCCTTTAGGCGGAGACCATATTACCTCAGACGTTGCTATTGGCCTTCGTACATCGCTTGACGCCGCGGAAAAAATAAAACTAGAGCATGGATCTGCTTTACCAAAAGATATTAATAAAAAAGAAGAGATTAACCTCGGCGATTACGAGTCGGGAGAAAATACTTTAATTTCTAAAAAATACGTTGCTGAAATTATTGAAGCCAGGGTTGAAGAAATATTTGAAAAAATCGATGATGAATTAAAAAAAATTGGGCGCAGCGGTCTTTTGCCGTCGGGAGTGGTGCTTATCGGGTCAACAGCTAAGCTCCCAGGGCTTTTAGATGTCGCGAAGAGAAAATTGCGCCTGCCCGTTTCTTTGGGTTATCCTCAGAATGTCACAAGCGTAGTTGATAAAGTTAATGATGTTTCATTTGTCCCAGCTTTGGGGCTGGTTCTTTGGGGAAATGCGGTATATGATGAAAGAAGCGGGGGATTTTCATCTCGCTTTAAAAGTATTGATAAAGTTACAAGTCAAGTAAAGAAGTGGTTTAAGTCCTTGATGCCGTAAATTACTAGATTTAAGGTTTGAGGTTTAAGGTTTCAGCGCAAAAATCTTAAATCTGAAACCTTTAATCTAAAATCTATAATTATGCCAGAAATAAAACCAGAAATTGAAACCTTTGCTAAAATCAAGGTTGTTGGCGTTGGAGGATCGGGTGGGTCGGCAGTGAATCGTATGGTCAAGTCGAAAATAAGGGGCGTTGAATTTATTGCTGCCAATACCGATATCCAGGCTCTTCATTATTCAGAAGCGCCAGTTAGATTGCATATTGGTAAAACCATAACCCGCGGTTTAGGAGCGGGCATGGATGCTGAGGTAGGGAGACGCGCTGCCGAGGAAAGCCAAAATGAAATCAGAGATGCCTTAAAGGGGGCGGATATGGTTTTTGTGACTTGTGGTTTGGGCGGAGGAACTGGGTCGGGGGCGGCGCCAGTAGTTGCTCAGCTTGCGCGCGATCAGGGCGCTTTAACCGTGGCAGTTGTAACAAAACCTTTTTCTTTTGAGGGTGCCCAGCGACGAACAATTGCCGAGCGGGCGCAAGAAGAATTGGAAGATAAGGTAGATACCCTGATTACAATTCCAAACGACAGACTTTTACAAATTATAGATAAAAAAACTTCTCTCCTGGATGCCTTTACTACTTGTGATGAGGTTTTAAAAAATGGCGTTCAGGGTATCTCGGAATTAATTACTATTCCGGGCCTGATTAATGTTGATTTTGCGGATGTCAGGGCCATTATGAAGGACGCCGGTTCGGCAATGATGGGAATAGGCGAGTCTAGTGGCGACAATAGGGCGGACGAAGCAGCTAAGGCGGCGATTTCTTCTCCACTTTTGGAAATGTCGATTGACGGGGCGCGGGGAATACTTTTTACAGTTACGGGTGGTCCGAATTTGGGTATGCATGAGGTGGCAGAAGCAGCCAAAGTTATTACCGGGTCGGCAGATCCCGATGCTAAAGTTATTTTTGGCGCGGTGATAAATGAAAACATGAAAGATGATGTTAAGATAACAGTCATTGCTACAGGATTTACAGAAAGGCGAAAATCTTCTTATGACCCCGAAGTGCCTTCAGCGCGAACTTTTTCTGTACCTACTATCGGAAAAATAAAAGAAGCTGATAAAACGCCAGTTGGTCAATTTCAAAAAAGACCAGTGAAAAAAATTACAGAATTTGGTGATATTGAGGGAAATGAAGAGAAGGAGCCAGCTGGAAAAAATTTTTCCGCCAAGAAAGTTGGTACGACTGAGGGGGGAGAGGCGGAAGATTTAGATATTCCCGCTTTTCTCCGAAAGAAAATAATGTAAATTTAAATTTAATATTTGAGATAATACGATAGCAAGATAGCGAAGGCAGATTTGAGAAGGGGGAATTGATAGTTTTGAAAATCTAGCGCCAGATTCTCGAATCAATGATCTTCAAGGTTATCTTGTTATTTTGTTCGCTTAATTTATGATTTATAATCAAAATAAAATTACCCAAATAAGGAAAAGAGATGGCCGCATTGTTGATTTTAACCAAGATAAAGTTACGGTTGCAATTGGCAAGGCAATAGAGGCTGTTGGAGAAAAAGATGAAAAATTAGCAAATCGGCTTTCCGATCAGGTCATAAAAATTTTAAACAAAAAATTTCATCATCGTTCAATTCCGGCCGTGGAAGAAATCCAAGATATGGTAGAAGAAGTTTTAGTTAGAACTAGGCAGATAAAAGTGGCTAAGGCATACATAATTTACCGCGACCAGCATGCTAAAATTCGTGAACTTAACAACCTGGTTGATTCAAATCAGCTGATGGGAAATTATTTGGATAAACTGGATTGGCTAGTTCGAGAAAATAGCAACATGGCTTTTTCTTTGCAGGGGCTGAATAACCATATTAGTTCCGCAATAAGTTCGCATTATTGGTTAAACAAAGTTTATCCGCCAGAAATTAGAGACGCTTATATGGACGGAGATTTCCATATTCACGATTTGCAAATTTTGGCAGCTTATTGTTGCGGCTGGGATCTCCACGATCTTTTGACGCGCGGCTTCGGTGGAGTTACGGGAAAAATAGAATCAAAACCAGCAAAACATTTAAGAAGTGCCTTGGGGCAAATTGTTAATTTCTTTTATACTCTTCAGGGAGAGGTTGCGGGAGCCCAGGCGTTTGCCAATTTTGACACACTTCTTGCCCCCTTTATCCGTTATGATGGTCTAGCTTATAAAGATGTAAAGCAAGCGCTCCAAGAATTTGTTTTCAATGTTAATGTTCCTACAAGAGTTGGCTTTCAAACGCCATTCACCAACATTACAATGGATCTGAATGCGCCGAAAAATATGGCGAATGAAGCTGTAATTATCGGCGGAGTGCCACAGAAAGAAAAATACGGAGATTTCCAGGTAGAAATGGATATGTTTAATAAAGCTTTTGCCGAAGTAATGATAGCCGGTGATGCAAAAGGAAGAGTTTTCTCTTTCCCGATCCCGACATACAATATTACGCCGGATTTTGATTGGAGCAAAAAAGAGTTTGACCCCATTTGGGAAATGACAGCCAAATACGGAATTCCTTATTTTGCCAATTTTGTAAATTCAGACATGAAAGCTGAGGATGCGCGGTCAATGTGTTGCCGCTTGCGCCTTGATAATCGAGAGCTTCGAAAACGTGGCGGCGGACTTTTCGCAGCGAATCCTTTGACGGGTTCAATCGGTGTTGTGACTATTAACATGCCTCGCATTGGTTATCTTTCAAAAACCAGAAAAGATTTTTTTGATCGATTGGCGCGTTTAATGGATTTAGCCAAAAAGAGTCTTGAGATCAAAAGAGAAGTAGTGGAAACTCTGACCAGCAAGGGGCTTTATCCCTATTGCCGACATTACCTTGCTCCAATAAAAGAAAGATTTAATGAATATTGGAGAAATCATTTTAATACTATTGGGTTGATTGGCATGAACGAGGCGTGCCTTAATTTCTTGGGAAAAAATATTACCACGGAAGAGGGCCATGACTTTGCCAAATCAGTTCTTGATTTTATGAGAGAAAGACTAATGGATTATCAGCTGGAAACAAATAACCTTTACAACCTTGAAGCAACTCCGGGCGAAGGGACGAGCTATAGTTTAGTTAAAAAAGACAAGGCAAAGTATCCGGACATTATTGTTGCCAATGAAAAGGCGCACCAAGAAAAAGGCGCGACTCCTTACTACACAAATTCAACTCATTTGCCGGTCGGGTTCACCAATGATTTTTTTGAAGCTTTACACTTGCAAGATGATCTGCAAACGCGGTATACTGGAGGTACGGTACTTCATGGTTTTATTGGAGAAAGGTTGCCCTCTGGCGACGCGGCCAAGTTGCTTGTTAAAAAAATAGCTAGCCAATTTCATCTTCCATATTTTTCTCTAACTCCAACTTTCAGCGTTTGTCCCAAGCACGGTTATCTTTCCGGTGAGCATCCATTCTGTCCGAGGTGCGATGAAGAAAATGGATACAAGGGTAATTAATTAAAATAATAATTAACATAAAACATATGATGGAGGAAAAACAATCAAAGCGGCAGGCGTGCGAAATTTACTCCCGCGTTGTCGGCTATCTTCGGCCAGTAAGCCAATGGAACGACGGAAAACAGGTGGAATTTTCCGAGAGAAAGACTTATGATAAGCAACTAGAAGAAGTTTAAAAGATAAAAGAAGAATTTTAAAACACGGCCTACCGTTCCAGGGGGTCGTGTTTTGTGATAAAATACCCCTATGCTTATCGGTGGGTTACAAAAATTAACATTGATTGATTATCCCGGAAAAATCGCTTGTACGGTTTTTGTTGTCGGGTGTAATTTTCGTTGTCATTTTTGCCATAATCCGGAGTTAGTTGATCCAGCAAAATTTAAATTATCGGAAATTATTGAAGAGAAAAAATTTTTTGATTTTTTGAAGTCGCGAAAAGGTCTATTGGAGGGAGTTTGTATAACCGGAGGAGAGCCCACTATTCATCCCGACTTGCCGCAATTTATAAAAGAAATAAAAGCGCTTGGGTTTTTAGTAAAATTAGATACCAACGGAACATCACCAAAAATGATAGAAGCTCTCGTCTCGGGGGGAATAGTCGATTATATTGCCATGGATATAAAAACATCGCTTCAAAATAATTTTTATGAAAAAGTTGTGGGTGTTGCGGTTGATTTTGAAAATATTAAAAAGAGTATTGAAATTATTATGCAAAGCGATCTAGAATTTGAATTTCGCACCACGGTTGTCCCGGGGTTACACACGGAAGAAAATATTTTGGATATTACAAAATATATTCACGGCGCCAAAAGATATTATTTACAGCAATTTAGACCAAGCAAAAAGATTTTCGATGCGGATTTCCGTGAAATAAAACCTTACCCAATAGAATTTTTAAAGGAATTGCGTGATAAAATTAAAGATAATTTTGATGTTTGCGAGGTAAGAGAGTAGGGGAGCAAATAGTTACTTTTTGTACGAGTTTTTGTTATAATAAATATGACTTCATTTAAAAAAAAGGTTTTATTTCTAACAAAAAAAATTTTCCCGGGAAAAATAACGACTTATGGTGAAATTGCGCGGGTTTTAAAAACTAGCCCACGGGCCGTTGGGGGCGCGCTTCATAAAAATCCAAACCTTATATTAATTCCCTGTTATCGTGTGGTTAGATCAGATGGAAGCTTGGGGGGATATGTCCGGGGCAAGAGAAAAAAGGCGGAACTACTTAAAAAAGAGAATGTAAAGATAAAAAACGGTAAAATAATTAATTTTAAAGATTGTTTTATAAAATTATAATTTTTTAAATCAAAACAAAAAATTGCGAATTAAAAATCATTGCCTTAATTCGTAATTATAAATTTTGATTTTAAAGATATGCAATTGGACAAATCAATGAAGCAATTTTTGATTATAACAATTTTATTAAGTTTTTTAATTGGTGGAGCGGGGGGCGTGCTCGGCGGGATTTATGGCAAAAGTCATATTATTCCTTGGTTTGTTAAAAATTTTCTTGGTCAGGAATCAGCTGAAAATTTAGCAAAAGAAACAGTAATCACTCAGGCGGTAATCGAGGAATCGGCAACGACAGGGGCTGTAAAAAAAGTTGCACCGGCTGTGGTTTCGATAATTATTTCCAAGGACCTCAGCAAAGTTAATAATTTTAATAATTTTCCATACGAGTTATTTGGCTTTAATTTTCCCTTTGGTTTTGAGCAGCCAAGCGCTGGCGATACAAGCGATGGGACGGGAAAAACAGAGGTTGGGGGAGGAACGGGATTTATAATTTCTTCTGACGGTTTAATTTTAACTAATAAGCACGTAGTTTCGGACACAGAAGCAGAATATACGGTTATTACAAACGACGACCAAAAATATGAAGCAAAGGTTTTGGCCACTGATCCCATTTTAGATATTGCTGTTTTAAAAATTGACGCAAATAATTTGCCAACCGTAGAACTCGGCAATTCCGATGAAATAGAACTTGGCCAAACAGTTATTGCCATTGGCAATTCGCTTGGTGAATATAAAAATGCCGTGACCAAAGGAGTTATTTCTGGCTTGAAGCGCCGCATAGTGGCAAGTGATAGGTCGGGCGGATCGGAAGTGATTGAGGAGGCTATCCAAACCGATGCCGCAATTAATCCTGGAAACTCGGGTGGTCCACTTATTAATTTAGCGGGTCAAGTTATTGCTATCAACACGGCAATGAACCAGGGAGGCCAGCTAATAGGTTTTGCTATTCCAATAAACGCCGCCAAGCAAGATATTGAAAGCGTAAAAACAGTTGGAAAAATTGTCCGGCCGTGGCTTGGCGTTCGTTATGTTTTGATTAATGAAGAAATCGCGAAAGAGAATCAGTTAGAAAAAAACTATGGAGCGTTAATTGTCCGTGGTCAAAAGCAAACTGATTTAGCCATAGTTCCCGGATCGCCAGCTGATAAAGCGGGTTTGGTAGAAAATGATATAATTTTAGAACTCAACAATCAAAAAATAAATGAAGAGCACCCTTTGGCTAGAGAAATAGCTAAATTCAGGCCGGGTGATGAAATAACTTTAAAAATTTTGCATAAAGGAGAGGAAAAAGAGGTCAAGGCAACTCTTGGCGAATATAAGAATTAAATTTAGCGAAGGCAGGTAAGAATTATGAAGATGGATGAATTGGTTAAAAATATAGAAGAGTTGAATCAGAGGATA
>JBMORR010000088.1:0-8184 GCA_049322595.1 Patescibacteria group bacterium
TTCCGGAGGCAACAACTTTTACCCCCTTGGCTCCGGCTCGCTCTACTCTTCCGAGTGATTGCTTTAGCACTCTTCTGAAAGGAACTCTTTTTTCAATATCTGCAATCATAGTTTGCAAAACTACTTCAGCTGATGTGCTCGGATTTTGCACTTCCTGAACATTTAAATTTAATGTTGTTTTTTTATCTAAAAATTTTTCTTTTATTTTTTTTCTCAAATCTTCAATGCCAGTTCCCGCATGACCGATGATTAATCCTGGTTTTGCGGAATGAATAACAACCGTAACAGCATTAGCCGTTCTCTCAATTTCTATTTTTGCCACTGCGGCCTCCTTTAGGGCTTTTTTCAAGAAATCCCTAATATCTACGTCTTGCCGCAATCTGGCTACGTAGTCTTTTTTGGCAAACCATTTTGAATTCCATGTATAAATCTGGCTTTGCCCCGTTCTGAAAATTTTTGGATGTACTTTCTGTCCCATTGTGGTGCTTGAAGATTAATTATTTTTATTTTGAACCTGTCTTACGTGGAAAAATATTTTTCAAAAATCCTCTCCTATTCTTCGTCTCTCCTTTTACTGGAGTTGATGTCTCTTTTTGCTTCTTGGATTCCGTTTCAGTTTTTTTAGATTCTTCTTCCGCTTTTTCTTTGGTGAAATTTTTTAACGTTTCTACTACTTTTGGTTTTTCTAAAACCGCGGGTTTTATTTCTGCCGGGCGTTCACTTTCTACCCTCTCAACAAGAACTAATTTGATGTGCGCCGATCTCTTTCGAATAGGCGCCGCTCTGCCAAAAGCGCGCGGTCGCCATCTTTTTAAAACTGGCCCACCGTCAACCATTATAGCTTTAATATATAAATTTTCTTTTTTTAATTTAAAATTATTAACCGCATTGGCAATCGCTGAATTCAAAAGCTTCAAGATTGGCTTGGACGCAACTTTTGGCATAAATTGGAGTTGGTCTTTCGCTTTATCTACATCCAAACCACGAACCAAGTCGGCTACCAACCTCGTTTTCCGCGGGGACATTCTGACAAATTTTACTTGTGCTTTAATTTCCATATTCTATTTATTTTTTAGTTGTTTCAGCTTTTGCCGCTGCCGCTTCTGCCTTGGCCACCTCAGCTTGTTTTTGTTCTAGTTCTTTTTGCATCTTACCGCCATGTCTAATAAATTTTCTTGTCGGAGAAAATTCACCCAGCTTATGACCAACCATATCTTCAACAATCAAAACTGGCAAATGCATTTTTCCATTATAAACACCAATAGTAAAACCAACCATCTCTGGAGTAATCGTTGATGCCCGTGACCAAGTTTTAACAATCGTTTTGTCGTTTGGTTTCAATTTTGAAACCTTGGCAAGTAATTTGGGATCCACAAACGGACCTTTTTTCAAACTTCTCGACATATCAATAATTTACTTTCTGCGTTTAATAATGAATTTGTTTGACCATTTATTGGCTTTTCTTGTTTTGACTCCCAGTGCGTGTTTTCCCCATTTAGTTTTTGGATATTTTAAACCAATAGGAGAGAGGCCTTCGCCACCGCCGTGCGGATGGTCAACTGGATTCATGGCTTTACCGCGGACAGTAGGTCTCCATCCTTTATATCTCATTCTTCCAGCCTTACCCCAACGAATCAAACGCCTATCCTTTGTGCCCACTTCTCCAATTGTTGCCATGCATTCTTTTTTAACAAGCCTGACTTCTTTTGACGGCATTTTAAGCTGCGCGTAAGGACCTTCAACCGCTAAAAGCTGAACGCCCATCCCCGCGCTTCTTGCCAACACTCCACCCAGTCCGGGCTGCAATTCAATGCTATGAACAATCGTACCAACCGGAATATTTTCAAGTGGCATACGATTCCCAACTTTAACATCTATCTTAGCTTTTGAGGAAATAATTTCTTCACCAACCCCAAGGCCAAACGGCGCTACAATATATCTCTTTTCTCCGTCGGAATACTGCACAAGCGCAATTCGGGCGGTTCTGTTTGGGTCATACTCAATGGCTAAAATTTTTGCTGGAACATCAAACTTATCGCGGATAAAATCAATATCGCGCAAATATCTTCTTGCTCCGCCGCCTCGATGACGAACAGTAATTTTCCCGCCGCTCCGACCAGCATTCCTTTTTTTGATAGAAATTAAAGATTTCTCCGGTTCAAATTTAGTAATATCTTCAAAAGTATCCCCCGAAGATCTTCGGCGGCCAGGACTTGTTGGTTTGTGAACTTTGATTGGCATCTTTTAAAAGCCTTAAAAACTTAATTATACTCCTTCGTAAACCTCAATTTTATCTCCTGGTTTTAATGTAACAATTGCTTTCTTCCATCTTTTTGTGGTCCCCGAGGTTCTTCCATATCTAACTTTTTTTCCACCAACACGAACAATATTAACTTTCACGGGTCTAACTCCGTATGCTCGCTCAATTGCTTTCGCAATCTCAACCTTGTTCGTTTTCAAGGCAACTTCAAAAACATATTGACCATAAGGAGAAAGGTATGAAGACTTTTCTGTAATCAGCGGTCTCACAAGTATACCCAACGTTTTCCCCATTTCCTTCTTTCCAGCCTTCTTCTCTTTTGGCGGAGCAACCTCTGTCTTCTTTTCTTCCTTTTTGGGCGCTTCTTTTTTTGTCTTGGAAAAAAACGACATAATTGATTATTTCTTTAAAATTTCCTGAACAGATTTAAGCGTAGCAACCGGCAACATTAAATATTCATTATTTAATACATCAATCACATTAAGATTTACTGACTCAATTGTTTTAATCTTTGTTAAATTAGCTGCTGATTTAATTATTTTTTTGTCATTGTCGGCTAATATAAGCAATGTCTTCTTTTCTTTGTTCGGTAATTTATTTAAAATTTCTAAAAACTTTTTTGTCTTAAAATTTTCTAATTCCAGTTTATCTAAAAGAATAATTTTATCTTCTTTCGCTCGGTCAGATAAACACATGAGCAAAGCTTTTCTTTTCATTTTTTTGTTGATTTTCTGGGAAAAATTTCTATCATTTCTTGGACCAAAAACTATACCGCCACCAACCCATTGTGGAGCTCGAATTGAACCCTGGCGGGCCCGACCAGTCCCCTTTTGCCGCCACGGTTTAATACCGCCGCCACGCACGTCACCACGATTTTTCGTATGAGCCAAAACCTGCCGACGATTAGCCATTTGAGCTACTACAGCTTGGTGGATTAAGCCTTCCTTTGCCTCAACTTCAAACAAAACGGGATCGAGTTTTTCTTCTCCCACAACTTCGCCATTCATATTGTAAACTTTTGCTTTCTGCATATATTATTTTTGGCTGATTAAAACTGTCGCCCCTCTTTTTCCAGGAACTGCTCCTTTAAGGGCTAAAATGTTATTTTGTTCATCAACCTCTATAACTTCCAAATTTTTAATTGTCACTCTTTCACCGCCCATTCTCCCGGCCATTCTCATTCCCTTAAAAACTCTCTGCACACCGCCGGCGCCGATTGAACCTGGCGCTCTCAAATTATCTTTATGGCCGTGTGAAGCCGGACCTCCGCGGAAATGATGACGTTTTACCACGCCGGCAAAACCCATGCCCCTCGAGGTGCCAACAACCTGAACTTTATCCCCCGGTGCAAGTATAGAAATTTTTATTTCCTGACCACGTGAATATTCCTCCGGTTTTTCTATAGCAATTTCCGTTAAATGTCTAAAATTTTCTAAATCTTTAAGATGTCCCGATTCTGGTTTGTTTAATTTTTTAGCAACATCGAATCCAATCTGTACTGCATTTGTTCCATCCTTTTCCGCGGTTTTAACCTGAGTAACTTTGCATGGTCCGACTGAAATCAAAGTCACCGGAACGACCGTCCCGTCTTCCTTGAATTTTTGCGACATCTCTAATTTTTTACCCAGTATAAATTTCATAATTCTTAAAACAAATTACTCCCTTGGTTTTTGTATTAACCCTTCATCCACCTTCATTAAAACAAAAAACCGAACTTAAAGCCGGTTTTCCAAAAGCCGGATTCTAAGTTGTTGCAATTTCTTGGTTAATTGTAAAACCTTCCAAATAGCTTAAAGGCCAGTAGAGGTTTTGCATGCCCAAGTTTTTGGAATGATTTTAAAAATCATTAATTTTTCCAAAAACTTGAGCACGCATCTTTCTTTACTCTCCCTAAACTAATTAACTTACATTTTTATTTCCACGTCTACTCCTGCCGGTAAGTTCAAGTTAGTTAGAGCATCAACCGTTTTAGGCGTGGGCTCTAATATGTCAATCAATCTCTTGTGTGTCCGCATTTCGTACTGCTCTCGAGAATCTTTATGGACGAAAGTAGAACGGTTAACCGTGTACTTTCTAATCTCGGTAGGCAGCGGCGTTGGGCCGGAGATTGAAGCGCCAGATCTCAAGGCTGTTTCAATAATTGTCTTTGCCGACTGATCGATAATTTTATGATCATAGGCTCGGATTTTTATTCTAATCCTTGGTCTCGCTTCTTCTTTTTCTACTTTTTCAGGGGTTTTGTTTTCCATTTTATTTATCAAGTCCCGTCCCGCATTCCTGCGGGACGGGAAAGGTGCGATATTATTTTATAATTTTAGTCACTACGCCAGCGCCGACAGTTCTACCGCCTTCGCGAATGGCAAATTTTTGCTTTTCTTCGAGAGCTACCGGTACAATCAATTTGATTTTCAAATTAACGGTATCGCCAGGCATAACCATTTCTGTACCCGCAGGCAATTCTACCTCACCAGTAACATCGGTTGTTCTGATATAGAATTGTGGTTTATAACCCTTGAAAAATGGTTTATGGCGACCACCCTCTTCTTTTGTTAAAGCAATAACCTCTGCTTCAAATTCTGTGTGAGGAGTAACTGAACCCGGTTTGGTCAAAACCTGACCGCGTTCAACATCGTCTTTTTTGGTGCCGCGGAGTAAAAGACCAGCGTTATCGCCAGCGCGACCTTCGTCCAAGGACTTGTTAAACATTTCAACACCAGTAACAACAGTCTTTTGCGTATCTCTCATTCCGACAATTTCCACTTCATCATTCACTTTAATAATACCTCTTTCAATTCTGCCCGTAACCACGGTGCCACGACCTTCAATTGAAAAGATATCTTCAATAGGCATTAAAAAAGCTTGGTCAACTGGACGTTCCGGCTCAGGAATATATTCATCTAAGGATTTTGCAAGCTCTAAAATTGGCTTAGCAGCCTCTTCGTCATTAGGATTTTGAAGGGCTTTTAAGGCTGAACCGCGGATAATTGGAGTTGTATCGCCAGGGAATTCATATTTCTTCAAAAGATCTCTAACTTCTTCTTCGACTAAATCAATCAATTCCTTGTCCTCAACCATATCGCATTTATTTAAAAATACGACAATGTAAGGAACGCCAACCTGACGAGCTAACAAAATATGTTCTCTGGTCTGCGGCATTGGGCCATCAGTTGCTGAAACAACCAAGATAGCGCCGTCCATCTGAGCCGCGCCGGTAATCATGTTTTTAATATAATCAGCGTGACCTGGACAATCTACGTGCGCATAATGGCGCTTCTCTGTCTCATACTCAACGTGCGCGGTAGCAATAGTGATGCCTCTCGCCTTTTCTTCCGGGGCGGAATCGATCTGGTCAACGTTTTTATCAGAGGCTTTCATGCCATGCGCTCTAAGTACGGTCAAAATGGCCGCTGTTAAAGTGGTTTTGCCATGGTCAACATGGCCGATTGTTCCCACATTCACGTGGGGTTTTGCTCTTTCAAATTTTTCTGCCATATTTTAATTTCTTACGCGACCCCCGATTTTTCGGGGTTTTATCCAGCCGCAAATTAATAATTTTTAAACTAATTTTAATTATAATACTTCTATTTTATTTTGGCAACTACTCTACTGGCTCAAAATAAAACTGTGTTTCTTCTTCATTTTTCTCCGGCACCTCTCCTGCTTCTTGCGGAAAAACGTCTGGAACTTTATCCTTAACTTCTTCGCGCCACATTGCAATATCTTGATTTATTTTTTCTATTTTATCTGGGACGCAAAAATTTGTCAAGTCTTCGCCCGGAGGGGTGTTTTCCTTAATTCTCTCATAATCTTCCATTCTCATCATTACATAGGCGTCGCCCTTTACCGAATCATAAAAAACAACCTTATCTCCCGTTTTTTTTATTAGACTAAATAGTCTTTCAAAAATTTCTTTCATATTAAGTTGTTTTTTAAATAAAAATTGAATTTATTTTTTTGCCTTTTCTCCAATAACCGTTTCAGCGACATTTCTCGGCACTTCTGCATAATGACCAAATTCCATATTATAAGAAGCTCTACCCTGAGTCATGGAACGGAGAGAAGTCGCATAGCCAAACATTTCTGCCAATGGAACCAGGGCATTAATAACTTTAATACCGCCACTTCGATCGCGCATTTCTTGAATCTGACCACGCTTGGAATTTAAGTCACCGATTACTTCGCCCATAAATTGTTCTGGAGTCAAAACTTCAACCTTCATCATTGGTTCAAGTAAAACGAGATTTGCTTTTTTCGCGCCTTCTTGAACAGCCAAGGATCCAGCAATTTTGAAAGCGGCTTCGGAGGAGTCAACTTCATGAAATGAACCATCGAAAACCGTGGCCTTGACATCGATCACGGGATAGCCGGCCAAGATTCCCTTTTCCAAAGCTTCTTTAGCGCCTTTGCCAATAGGAGTAATGTATTCTTTTGGAATAACGCCGCCCTTAATCTCATCAACAAATTCAAAACCCTTTCCTTTCTCATTTGGTTCAACTCTAAGCCAACAATGACCATATTGACCGCGACCGCCGGACTGCCTGATATATTTTCCTTCAGCTTCAGCGGATTTAGTAATGGTTTCTTTATAAGCAACCTGTGGTTTACCAACATTGGCCTCTACCTTAAATTCTCTTTTCATGCGGTCAACAATAATGTCTAAATGCAGCTCGCCCATGCCGGCAATAATAGTTTGCATTGTTTCTTCATCAGTTCTAACCCGGAAAGTCGGATCTTCTTCAGCCAATTTTTGGAGAGCAATTCCCATTTTTTCCTGATCAGCTTTTGTTTTTGGTTCAACTGCAATATCAATAACCGGTTCGGGGAAGACAATTGATTCAAGCATAATTGAATGGTCTGGGTCGGCAAGAGTATGGCCGGTAAAAGTGTTTTTCAAACCGACAGCCGCGGCAATTTCTCCGGCAAAAACCTCTTCCACTTCCTCACGATGATTAGCATGCATTCTAACAATACGTCCAATTCTTTCGCGCTCACCGTTTGAAACATTTAAAACATACGAGCCGGCTTTAATTGACCCAGCATAAACCCGGAAAAAACAAAGTTTCCCAACATACGGATCGGAAGCAACTTTAAAAGCCAGGGCAGTAAATGGTTCGTCATCAGTTGGTTTGCGAATAATTTTTTTCTCAGGATCTTTTGGGTCAAAACCTTCGGTCGGCGGAACATCAAGCGGAGATGGTAAATAGTCTGCTACCGCGTCAAGCATAAACTGCACGCCTTTATTTTTGAGCGCGCTGCCGCAAAGAATTGGGACAATATTGTTTGCTATTACGGCTTTCCGCAAAACTTTTTTTAGATCGGGAACCGGGATATCTTCTCCGGCTAAATATTTATTCATCAAAGCTTCATCGTTTTCCACGATTGCTTCAATTAATTTTGCTCTGTATTCCTCAACCTTATCTTTCATATCTGCCGGCACATCTTCTTCAGTAATTTCCTTTCCCATTTCGTCGTGATAAATTCTTGCCTTTCTGGTTAAAAGATCAATAATTCCTTTAAAATTTGCTTCCGCGCCGATAGGCAACTGGATAGGATAAGCGTTTTTTGTTAATCGCTCATGAATTGAGTCAACATCTTTATAAAAATCTGCGCCAGTACGGTCAAGTTTATTAATAAAACACATGCGCGGAACTTTGTAACCATCAGCATAATGCCAGTTCGTTTCCGATTGTGGTTCAACGCCGGCCACGCCGTCAAAAATAACAACCGCGCCATCTAAAACGCGGAGAGAACGTTTTACTTCCACCGTAAAATCGATATGGCCCGGGGTATCAATCAAATTGATGCGCACATCTTTCCAAAAACAAGTGGTGGCCGCGGCGGTAATTGTAATACCGCGTTCGCGCTCCTGTTCCATCCAGTCCATTTCCGCGGCACCTTCGTGTACTTCACCGATTTTGTGTTTT
>JBMORR010000089.1:0-8159 GCA_049322595.1 Patescibacteria group bacterium
GCCAGGGTTGCATAAATAATCTCCAAAGCCATTCTAGTCCAATTTTTCTCATCCAAACCGGAGCGCGTTTTACTTTTCCGGAGATAAAATCAAACGCTCCGCCAACACCCATGGCGATTTTTATAGATGGAATTTTCTTTAAACTTTCGGCAATGAACTTTTCTTGCCAACCGGCACCAAGAGCAACAAATAAAATTTCAGGTTTGTCTAGGTTTATTTTTTTAAGTAATTCTTCGTCAATCCTTTCTTGTGTTAAGGCCCTGCCAGATACTTTCAGCTGGGGGAATTTTTTTCTTAGTGCTGTTGCGGTTTCTTCCGGACTAGTTAACCCCATTTTTTTAGTTTCTGAAAATTTCGCGCCAAGTAAAAATACTGAACAATTTTTTTGCTCTGCTATCCGGCAGATATCAATCATCAAATCAATTCCATGAACTCTTTCCAGGAGGGGGTGTCGCAAAAAATGAGAAGCCAAAATTAATCCAAAACCGTCGGGTACAGCGAGATCAGCTTTGTTTAAAATTTCCAAAAAACATTTATCCTTCTGCGCGGCGACAACCATTTCTGGATTTGGCGTGACAATGTAATGTTGTTTTTCATCAGATAAAAAATTTTTTGCTTTTTGTATAACTTCTATTTTCGTAAAATTATCTACCTTGACTCCTAGGATATTAACTTTCATTTTAGAGGAAAAGATTTAATTACAGAATATATCGGGCCCTCCGGTTTAAGTTGACTTTCCATTAATTCTATGTTTTTTACTTCAAAAGTTTCCGACGGAAAATCTATGTCCGTAGTTTTACATTTTATGTTGTCTTTGATTCTGCCCAAGGTAAGGTGTGCTTGCCATGGCCTGGGGTCAACCAGAAAGCCCAAGTTTTGAAGCATTACTTCCAGTTGCCCTATTAACAAGCGAATTGTTTCGCAATCTTTTACTCCAATAAAGATTACTTTTGGATGTTCCTCATTGGGAAAGCAGCCAAATTTTGCAATTTTTATTTCGAAGGAATTAATTCGTTTTGTAACTTCTTCTATCCCCTCCTCCGCTTGGGCAATTTGTTTATCATTTAAATCCCCAAAGAAATGTACGGTTAAATGTAAATTTTCTGGCGCGACCCAATTTATTCCGTAATCAGGATTTATTTTTTTTAATTGTTGAATAACTGAGTTTAGTTTTTTCTTTAATTCACCAGGAAGGTTTATGGCGATAAAAACTCGTTTAGTCATAATTTTTAGGTTATTAGTCTTAAAATTATATCATTTTTTTGATTTTAAAGCAAATCTTTTGAGTTGACTAAATTATTGTGTTTGCTAATCTTTATATAGCTTCTGGGAGGTAAAACATGAAAGACTCGGGATCTAGTTTCGACCAAGCAGACACAAGGGAAATGCCTGTTTTGCCGTCTCCTCAGCCGCGTAGGCTGATTCGGAATAAGCACACATGCATTTCTTCTGGACGCCGAGATGGTTATTGTGGTCATTGCGACGCCAGATTCGTTTGTCCCGACTGCGGGCATCGCGGCATGAGAACTATCGATTGCAAGAAAGGAAATTTCATTCTACGTTGCCCGGTCTGCGACTGCCAGAGGTCCATTCATTGGATGGAGCACAACCTCACGTGTCCGAGGTGTGGGCGTACCGACGCATTGGGAACTCATACCGAAGCCCTCGAGCCGATCATTAGATGTCTGGATTGTGGAGAAATTCCACGTAGCGATAGTAAGTAGGGAAAGAAGGAGATTAGCCGACGCAAAGGGAGGAAGCGTCGGTTTTTTATTATCTATTTTCTTGTTATAATTAAAGTATGAAAGAAGCTCAATTCTACAAAAAACTTAGTGATAATTTTGTTCAATGTCAGGCATGCAACCATTATTGCCAGATCGCGCCGGGCGGGCGCGGGATTTGTGGCGTAAGGGAAAATTACGATGGGAAATTATATTCCTTGGTTTACGGAAAAATTATTGCTAAAAATATCGATCCAATTGAAAAGAAACCACTTTTTCATTTTTTGCCCGGAACAAAAAGTTTATCAGTTGCGACGGTTGGATGTAATTTTCGATGCCTTTATTGTCAGAACGCAGATATTGCTCAGATGCCAAAAGAAAAAAAATTGGGAGAGAAAAATTTTGGCGAAGAGGTAACGCCGGAAAATATTATAAACGAAGCCTTGGTTACTAAAACCCAAAGCATCGCCTACACCTACACTGAACCAGCAATTTTTGTTGAGTTTGCGCTTGATACAATGAAACTGGCTCGAAAGAAAAAAATAAAAAATGTCTGGGTGACAAATGGTTATATAAGTAAAGAAGCTTTGATCGAGGTACTCCCCTATCTTGACGCGGCAAATATTGATATTAAAGCTTTTAGCGAAGAATTTTATAAAAAAATTTGCGGGGCAAAGTTGGCGCCAGTTTTGGAAACCGCAAGGGCGATAAAGCAAGGCGGCGTGTGGACTGAAATTACAACTCTTATCGTACCGGGACAAAATGATACTGCTGAACACTTTAAAGGTATTGCAAAATTTATTGCTGAAAAATTAGGAACAGAAACTCCCTGGCATATTTCAAGATTTTTTCCGACATATAAATTAAAAGATTTGCCGCCCACTCCCCCATCGTCGCTCCTTGAAGCGCGCGAAGCTGGAAAAAAAGCGGGATTGAAATACGTCTATTTGGGAAATACTCCATTGTCAGAGTACGAAACAACCTTTTGTCAAAAATGTAAAGAAAAAATGATTGAACGATCTGGTTACAAAATTATTCGTTATGACAAAGATGGCAAATGTGCCAAATGTGGACAAGGCCTGGATTTGATCTTAAAATAAACTAAAAATTATCTAAAATCCACATCAAAAACTCGATGTGGATTTTAGTATTGACAGGGTTTTTTGTCATGTTAAAATATAGTTAGCACTCTAAACTTAAGACTGCTAAATTTTAAACATTATTATAAAATATGCCGATGCTTCCACAAAATTTTACTACTAAATCACAAGAGGCTTTACAGGTGGCTCAGGGTCTTGTTTTTGAATATAATCACCAATATCTAGACCCGCTTCATATTGTTATGGCTCTTCTGGAGCAGGAGGGAGGAATTGTTACTTCCCTACTTCAAAAATTGGGAGTTAGCGCCCCGGAATTAAAGCAATTAATTTCTGCAGAATTTCAGAAATTGCCAAAATATACGGGTCGCCGCCAGGGCGGGATGGCTCAAATGAACGTTGGCCAAGAGATGGTTCATGTTTTTTATGCTGTAGAAAAAGAAGCCAAAAAAATGAAAGATGAATATATTAGTACAGAACACCTATTGCTTGGAATCTTGAGCGTTAAAAGCCGAGCCAGTGAAATTTTATATTCTTCCGGGTTAGATTATGAAAAAGTTTTAAAAGTTTTAGCCGAAGTACGCGGAACACAAAAAGTTGACTCGCCAGAACCGGAAGCAAAATATCAAGTTTTAGAAAAATATACAATTAATTTAACTGAACTTGCCCGTCAGAAAAAATTAGATCCGGTTATCGGCCGAGATGATGAAATTCGACGGGTGATGCAAGTTCTTTCTCGCCGGACAAAAAATAATCCGGTTTTAATTGGTGAGGCTGGTACAGGTAAGACGGCAATCGTGGAAGGATTGGCTCAGCGGATTGTCATGGGCGATGTTCCGGAAAGTTTGAAAGATAAAGAATTAATTTCCCTTGATCTGGGTTCGCTTTTAGCCGGAACAAAATTTCGCGGTGAATTTGAGGATCGCCTGAAAGCAGTAATTAAGGAAGTAAAGCAAGCTGCTGGAAAAATAATTTTATTTATTGATGAACTTCATACGATTGTCGGAGCGGGTGCGCTTGAAGGGGCAATGGATGCTTCAAATATGTTGAAGCCGGCTTTGGCGCGCGGCGAATTACACACAATCGGCGCGACAACCATAAAAGAATATCATAAGTACATTGAAAAAGATGCGGCTTTGGAGCGACGTTTTCAGCCGGTTTATGTTGGCGAGCCCTCGGTTGAGGATACAATAGCAATCCTTCGCGGTATCAAGGAAAAATATGAAGTTCATCATGGCGTGAAAATTACTGACGCAGCGATTGTTGCGGCTGCCACCCTTTCTCATCGCTATATTTCAGACAGATTTTTGCCAGATAAGGCAGTTGATTTGATTGATGAGGCAACCTCAGCTCTTCGCATGGAAATTGACTCAATGCCGACTGAGCTGGACCAGTTAAAAAGAAAAATGATGAAGTTGGAAATTGAAAAGCAGGCCTTAATGAAAGAAAAAAATGAAGATGTTAAAAATGAATTAAAAAGATTAAATAGAGAATTAGCTGAACTTCAGGAAAAATCAAAAGAATTAGAAATCGGTTGGCGCTATGAGAAAGATTTGATTAGCCAAATCAGAAAAGCGCAAAAACAAATTGATGTAGCTAAGCAGCAAGCTGATATTGCTGAACGTAAAAGTGAATTGGAAAAAGTCGCGGAAATTCGCTATGGAAAAATTCCCGAATTGGAAAAAGAAATTGCCACTCTGGAGAAAAAATTGAAGAAAACTCCGGAAGAAAAAAGAATTTTGCGCGAGGAGGTTACCGACGAAGACATTGCTAAAGTTGTTTCCCGCTGGACCGGTGTTCCGGTTTCAAAAATGCTTCAAGGTGAAGTAGAAAAATTGGCACACGCCGAAGATGAATTAAGTAAAAGAGTTATTGGTCAAAAAGACGCAATCAAAACTATTGCTAATGCTCTTCGCCGTTCTCGCGCCGGAATTTCAGAAGAGAAAAAACCGATCGGCTCATTTATTTTTGTTGGGCCGACCGGTGTTGGCAAAACTGAACTTTCAAAAGCTTTAGCCGAATTTATGTTCAACGACGAAAATTCTCTAGTGCGGGTCGATATGTCAGAATACATGGAAAAGCATTCCGTTGCTCGGTTAGTTGGCTCCCCTCCCGGATATGTTGGCCATGAAGAAGGCGGACAATTAACCGAGGCAATCAGACGTCGGCCGTACTCTGTTGTTCTTTTTGATGAAATTGAAAAAGCACATCCGGAAGTCTTTAATATTTTACTTCAAATTTTGGATGATGGACGTTTAACTGACGGCCGAGGACGTACTGTAAACTTCAAAAATACGATTATTATCATGACCTCAAACCTAGGTAATCAAGTTATCAGAGATTATTCAATAGGTTTTCAGGATGGAGAAAATCAGGAAAAAAGTCGCGATAATGAAATGCGCGATAAGATTATGGAAATTTTGCGTGAGACATTTAAGTTGGAATTTTTGAATCGTATTGATGAAATTGTAATATTTAAAAGTTTGGGTAAATCAGAAATTGGAAAGATTATTGAATTACAATTGGCCGAAGTACAAAAACGGCTTGATGTTAAAAAAATAAAACTGAACATTGCCGAGACGGTCAAAAAGATGCTTGCGGAAAAAGGTTTTGATCCCATCTTCGGCGCGCGACCGTTGAAACGAGTGATTCAAAATCAAATTTTGGACGAATTAGCATTGCGTATTATTGAGGGAAAAATAAAAGATGGTGATAAGGCTTCAATCGGCTTGGATAAAGATAAAAAAATTACTTTTGAAATAAAGTAATAAATAAAAATCACGGCTCAAACGGGCCGTGGTTTTTTAATAAAAAAGACCGGCCCGGAAGAGATTGTTGATCTCTTCGCGAGCCGGGACCCCAGGCTGGGGGTCAGCAGGTCGTAAACGTTATGGGTTCGCGCGGCCAGCCGGAATTGCCCATCATCTCTTCGTTTTTCCCTCCTCCGAGAAGCGCGTCATTCCGCTGTGCACCGCGGAAGACAAACGCAAGCGGCGGCGGGGACAAAGAGAGCCGAGCTAGCTTCCGCACGACGAATCGCGCGAACAGTCCGGCACTTTGCATGCCAGACCTCCTCCCTTCCCTCGGATCGAAGGTTAACTTATTCCGCCATTCCTCGTTTTGCCCGGGGTTCGACGCGACGGTTGCTCGCCGTCCCGGGCTTATGCATAGGGTGTTCCGAGAGACGTCGAGTTGTTTACCGTGAACGTGCAACGGGTCCGGACCATCGTTTCCGTCCAAAACCCGCTCGCACCAAGAGTATCAAAGAAGAGGTATTCGGTCGGTTCGGCCCAGAGATTTGAGATGAGTTCTGCGACTACCGCGACGCTCATCATCGGGCCAAGAGCGTCTACCATCATCTGCTATTCCTCCGTTATTTTTACGCGGACAGAATGCCTCGCGTTAAGGTTTAAAACCTTTTGACTAGATTAGGATATCTATAATTTTTTGTCAATATGATAAAAAAGAGCCGACCCGGGAACGGTTCTGGATGAACCTTGGGTCGGCTGGCGGGATTTGGGTTCTCAGAGGAGCGTGCCTTCGGTTGGACGCTCAGGAAGAAAAAACCCTGAGAACGAAAGAGGGCGGCAGGGCCGGCAGGTCAGCGCGTCGTCGACATGAACATGTGATTTCCGCTGTCGCGCGAAAGCGCGAACGGACCGTATCGAATGCCTTTCATCTCGCTTGAACCTCCTTCCGTAAGGGGGGGGTGCCTTTCACTGCGAAAAGATTCCCCACCTCGTTGATGCCAATATATTATCACGGTTTTTATTTGTTGTCAAGGGAAAAATATGGTAAACTATAAATAGATATTCAGAAATTGTGTCTAAATAGTAAAAATACACAATTTCTAATTCATAATTCATGATTTTTAAAACCATGAAAATTGTTAAATTTAAAAAAACCATAAGCTTTGTTGCGCTTCTTTCTGTCTTTTTACCAAATCTCGCCTTTGCTGAATTTAATCCAAACTATATTATTTCCGACCAAGAATTGACTGATCATAAGTCAATGTCATTGGCACAGGTTCAGCAATTTTTGGAAGACAAGGGTAGCGCTCTCGCTAATTACGCAACCATTGATATAGATGGCCTTGGTCGCACTGCTTCAGAAATTATTTGGCGGGTGGCGCAGACTTATGAAATAAGCCCGAAAGTTTTACTTGTTACCTTGCAAAAAGAGCAAAGCTTAATTACAACTATAACCCCGACACAGAAACAGCTTGACTGGGCAACTGGATATGGAGTTTGTGATTCTTGTTCAATGTCTGATCCTACAATCCAAAAATATAAAGGTTTCGCCACACAGGTTGATTATGCCGCTGGATGGAAAAGGTGGTTTTTGGATAATGCCCTTACTCTTTCTTGGGTCAAATTACCGGGGGTAACTTATTCAATTGATGCTTACCGAATTACTCCAACTAATTTAGCTACGGCGGCTTTTTATACATACACCCCTCATTACCATGGCAATTATAATTTTTGGAAACTTTGGCAAGATTGGTTTGGAAAATTTTTCCCCGACGGAACGGTTTTAAAAGAAGCTGACGGTACGGGAATTTGGTTGATCCAGAGAGGTTTAAAACGGCAATTTTCTAGCTACTCTGCTTTTGTTTCCCGCTACTCTCCAGAAAAATTAATTTCGATTTCAAAGAGCGAGTTAGAAAATTACGAAACGGGCACGCCAATAAAATTTCCAGATTATTCCCTGCTCCGCTCGCCGGCCGGCACAGTTTATCTTTTAGTCGGTGATACGCGACGCGGCTTTGCTTCAAACGAGGTTTTTAGAACAATTGGATTTAACCCTGAAGAAGTTATGGATGTGACTTGGGAAGATTTAAACGCCTATATTGAAAACGACCCAATTACTATACAGAGTGTTTATCCGACAGGTGCACTTTTACAGGATAAAATTTCCGGCGGAGTTTATTACGTAGAGAATGGAGTTAAAAAACCCCTTTGGGCAAAACAATTTTTAACTTTATATTTTGCGAATAAAAAGATTACCGTTGTTTCTCCCGATGAGTTAAAAAAATATCCTACTGGTGAACCAGTAAGGTTTAAAGATGGTGAATTGGTTGTTGGAGAAAGTTCGCCAACGGTTTATTTTATTTCCAATGGTGAGCGTCGACCAATTCCTACGGAACAGGTTTTTACCGGTATGGGCTGGAAATGGGGAAATATTATAAAAACTACGGATAAAATTTTATCTTTGCATCCACTCGGTTCAACAATTTATCTTGGAGGTGCCGTAGAAACAACAGTTAATAATTAATATAATACCTAAGCAATTATAAATTTATGTTGACCTTTGCGGCCATCACTCCTCATCCTCCGATTTT
>JBMORR010000090.1:0-7613 GCA_049322595.1 Patescibacteria group bacterium
AATGAAGGCAGCCCATAATGGCGTTTTAAACTTCTCGGTATTAGATGGTTGGTGGTTAGAAGGATTTGTTGAAGGAGTAACGGGATGGGCAATTGGGCCAAAGCCCAAAGAAAAAATAAATCTGGCAGAAGCAGAAAAAAGAGAGCTTGATGATTTATACAATAAACTTGAATACACAATTTTACCGATGTATTATAACCAACGCGATGAATGGATGGATATGATGGAAAATTCTATTAGTAAATTAGCTTATTATTTTAATACTCATCGCATGATGCGGCGCTATGTCCTTTATGCGTATTTGTAAATATGACAAAAAAAGAACTACAAAAAATTAAAAAAAATCCAGCGGAGATCGCTAAATATATTGACCATACCGAAGTTAATCCAAATTCTACGGCAGCGGATATCAAAAAACTTTGCGCGGAAGCGAAAAAATACGGATTTTATTTGGTTATGGTCTTGCCTTACTACGCTAAACTCGCAAAAAATTTATTACGCGGCACAAAAATAAAAGTTGGCGTGGTAATGGGTTTCCCTTTTGGCGCTCAATGCACCGAAGCAAAACTTGCGGAAATAAAAAAGGCATACTCCTTTGCTGATGAATTTGATTTTGTTATAAACCGCCAGGCCCTAAAAAACAAAGATTATGGATTTGTTTTAAAGGAGTTAAAAACATTGGCCGAGGTAAAAGGCAAAAAAATAATGAAAGTTATTATCGAATCCCCAGAACTTACAAATGCGGAAATCCATAAAGCCTCGGAATTAGTTTTGGCTTCCGGTGCTGATTTTGTAAAAACCGCGGTAGGCCTTCGCGGTGGAGCAAAAATTTCCGATGTAAAAATAATGAAAAAAGTTGTTGGCGATAAAATTAGAATTAAAGCTTCCGGCGGAATCCGCGATTTAAAAACTGCTCTCGCCTTTTTGGTCGCCGGCGCCGCACGCATCGGAACTTCACACGGAGTAGAAATAATAAAAAACAAATCCAGTAAAAAGAAGAGTTATTTTCACGAATGAAAACTATAATTTTAAAAATAAATAAACGCCGTCCAGAGCCGGAAAAAATAAGAATTGCTGCCGAAGTTTTAAAACGAGGCGGCTTGGTTGCTTTTCCGACAGATACGGTTTATGGCCTTGGAGCTGACGCCACAAATTCTAAAGCTGTAAAAAAAATTTACAAAGTTAAAAAAAGACCGACCTCAGCCCCCCTGCCAATTTTAATCTCGGAAAAAAGTGACTTAAAAAAATGCGCGCTCCATGTTCCGGCGAAAGCAAAAAAATTAATAAATAAATTTTGGCCAGGACCCTTAACAATTGTTCTTAAAAAGAAAAAAATAATTTCTGATGCGGTTACTGCCGAGAAAAATTCTGTTGGCCTTCGCATCCCTAAAAATCCCGTGGCGCTCGCGCTCATCAAAGCCCTTAATAGGCCACTCGCCACGACTTCCGCAAATATTTCCAGTAAGCAAAGCCCAACCACTGCCAACGAAGTTAAAAAATACCTGAACAATAAAATTAATCTTATTTTGGACGGTGGAAAAACAAAAATTGGTATAGATTCCACTGTTTTAGACTGCGTAGCCTCTCCGCCAATTATCCTTCGCGCCGGAGCGATTCCACTGAAAAATTTTAAGAAAATAATTTAAAAAATAAAAATATGCCTATCACCCTCCTTCGGAATCTCACCGAAAAAGAAAAATCCAATGCTGTCGAACATTTAATTTCCGCAAGCTCGCCACGCCAAGATTTTTTTCTGATGATTATTCTTTCAATGCTCATGGCTACCTTTGGCCTCTTCTTAAATAGCGGCGCAGTAATTATTGGCAGCATGCTTATTGCACCTATTTTATCGCCAATTTTGAGCTTGGCGCTTGGTATTGTTATGGCTGACGGTAAAATAATCTATCTCTCGCTTTATACCATCTTAAAATCAATTATTTTCGGAGTAGCGGCGGCAACTCTGATAGCACTTTTCTTAAACCATTATAGCTTAACCGAAGAAATATTAGCCCGAACTAGCCCTTCACTTCCTTACGTTGCTATTGCGATTATAGCCGGTCTTGCCGCCTCTTTCGCGCTTGTAAAGCCACAACTTAACGAAACTCTCCCGGGTATTGCAATTTCCGTGGCTCTTATTCCCCCGCTTGCCGTAACGGGCATTGGTATCGCAAGATTAGATTGGCATATTATCAGCAACTCTTTAATTTTTTTTCTTGTTAATGCCGCGGGCATAATTTTTTCCAGCATAATAATTTTTTCCCTGATGAATTTTTATGCCAAAAGAAAAGTAGCTAATAAAGCAGTTGCCAGGGAAGAAAAAGAAATTCAAAAAGAAAAAGAATTATAAAACAAAAAAACGGGCCGGAAAGGCCCGTTTAAAATGCGACAAAATCATTTAACCAAAAAATTAACCAATAAGGCCAATAAAAAAATTACAAATAAATTCCCAACAGTAAAAAGGAGCATTTTAATTGCTTCTTTTTTTGCGTTATCAAACCAAAGATAAATCGGCCGGCCAAAAACCAAAATCCCGCAAACAAGAGCGGAAAAAATAAAAAGCAAAAGGAATGAAACGGGCCCCCAGAAATTTTGCATCTGGCCAAAAATTTTATCACCGTTTGTTATAACCCATACTACGAGTATAACGTAAGCGAAAACCCCAATGGCGTTAATCATTGACCATAATAAAATCTTCTGGTTTTTCATAATTTTATTTTTAGTTATTTATTCTTTCCTTAATGCCACAATCGGCTCTAGGCGCGCCGCGGCGCGAGCCGGATAAATTCCGGAAATCAAACCAACTAAAACAGAAACGCCAACTGCAAGCAAAATATACTGCGGCGAAAGATGGAACTTCCAGGCAAAACCCATTGAGTTAGCCACAGTGCTTACAAAAAAAGAAATTATTGTTCCTAAAATAGTCCCAGCCAAACCACCCAAAAAAGTTATTCCAACCGCTTCAATTAAAAACTGATTTAAAATATCCCCACGCTTTGCGCCGATAGCCTTGCGCAACCCGATTTCAAATGTTCGTTCTGCTACAGCCACATACATAACATTCATAATTCCAACTCCACCGACCACAAGAGAAATGCAAGCCAGGGCAAAAAGTAAAAGTTTTATTGCTCCGGTAATCGTACTAAGCAACGCCAAGCCTTCTGCTGCGGACATTACCGCAAAATCATCTTTTTTGGGATCATCAATTTTATGCAGTTCGCGCATCCTAAAAGCGACATCCTCAACCGTAACTTCTGTAAGAGAGGTGTCTTCAACTTGCATAAATATAAATTGGATATAATCTATCCCTAAAATTAACTTTTGCAAAGTGCGCAAAGGTAAAAAGGCAATATCATCAAAAGAAAAAACACCCGCGCTCCCCCGCTCTTTCATTACGCCGATAACCCTAAAACTTTGCTTTCCTATTTTTATTTGTTTTCCGATGGCCTTGTCTTCTCCAAAAAGTTTATTTTTAAGACTACTCCCCAAAACAACAACTCGAGCTAAGCTTTTATCTTCCGCATCGGTAAAAAATCGACCTTCTTCTACTTCCCCGGAATCAATCGCGTCAAACGAAGAGGTAACGCCAAAAATCAATGTTACTTTATTTTGGTCTTTATATGAAAAAACCGCCTGGCCGGTTTGGCCGGAATAAACCTCTTTAATATTAGGAAGTTTTTTCAATTCATCCGCGTCTTTTTCTTTCAAGGTAGTAATTGTTATACCCTGGGCCATTCCCGCCGCGTTTTCACTTGAAACATGCTCTGTTGAAGGAA
This sequence comes from Patescibacteria group bacterium, assembly GCA_049322595.1. Taxonomy (GTDB): domain Bacteria; phylum Patescibacteriota; class Patescibacteriia; order XYB2-FULL-38-15; family XYB2-FULL-38-15; genus JAHIRI01. The sequence continues at coordinate 3,774 of JBMORR010000090.1, forward strand.
CCTTAACCTCTACTTCAATATAATCTGTTCCAAACATAGTAACCTGCCCGATAATGAAATCTTCAATGGCTCTACCTGCCGAAAGTACAACAATCACGGCAGTAATGCCTACCGTAATACCCAAAACCGTTAAAACCGTCCGGAGCTTGTGTCGCAGGAGCGCGTCAGTCGCAATATTAACTGGTGTTTTTAAAAAAGATAATTTCATTTTTATTCGTAGCGCAAGGCTTCAATTGGATTTAATTTTGCCGCCCGCCTCGCTGGATAAATTCCAAAAACCAATCCTATTAAAATAGAAATTGAGCATGATAAAATAATTGCTTTTAGGGAAATTATAAAATCCCATTCATAGCCAAGCTGTCTGGCGACAAGCGCTACAAGAAGAGAAACTAAAATTCCAGCTATTACCCCAATAATCCCTCCGGATAAAGTCACGACAATTGCTTCGGCTAAAAATTGACTTAATATACTTTTATTTTTCGCCCCCAAAGCCTTTCTTAAACCAACTTCCCGCGTTCGCTCAACAACCGCAATTAACATTATATTCATGATTCCAATACCTCCGACCAAAAGAGAAATAGCCGCAATGGCCGCCAAAAAATATGTCAAAGAGTTAGTAATGGAAGAAAAAATTTCAATTGCCTGGGTTTGCGGGCGAAGACTAAAATCATCTGGCTCATTTTTTTCGAGTCTATGGCGGTCGCGAAGAAGCGCCCTGATATCGGCGACCACCCGATCGGTATTTTCCTCGGAATCCACCTGAACTCTAGCCAAAGAAACATAATTAACTCCAAGCATTATTTTTTGCGCAGTAGAAATTGGAATAAATGACAACGCGTCCTGATTTTCAAACATCTGTGTTCCTTTTTTCTCCGCTACGCCAATAATTTTAAATTGCTCTTTCTTTATTTTAATATTTTTCCCAATAGGATCATTTTCCCCAAACAACTCTTCGGCAACATCATAACCCAAGATCACAACCCTTGCCAGATCTTTTTCCTCATCCTCGTTAAAGAAGCGCCCCTTTTCTATTTTTGTGTCATGAACTTGCGGATAACTCGCCGTCGTGCCAACATACGTCCCGTCATATTTTCTTTCCCGCCACTGGAAAGTTCCCACTCCACGGTTATAATAAGTTACGGCTACGGCATTTGGCACATTATTTCCTTTTAAAATTGCATCTATATCATCATTTTTTAAGGTAGTATTAACAATTCCAAGGGCTGAGGGTGGCGGCCCCTCTTCTTCGGAAGCACCTGGAAAAATCCCGATCAAATTTGAGCCCATTCCTTTTATTTGATTTAAAATCAAGCTTTGAGCTCCTCCACCCACAGAGATAATAATAATCACTGAGGCAATACCAATAATTATCCCGAGCATTGTCATAAATGTTCGGGATTTTTTTGTTTTGAGTCCAATGTAAGCAACGCGGATTATAGACCGTAAGTCCATACTCTATTTTATTAAATCTTCCTCATCTCTCGCGAAAAGTCGCTCCCTAACTTCAACATCTTCCCGGATCGTGCCATCCATAATTTTTACAATACGCCTGGCATGCTCAGCCGTATATTTTTCGTGAGTAACTAAAATTATAGTTTTTCCTTTTTCATTTAAATCTTGTAAAATTTCCATAACAAGTTTTCCGCTTTTAGAGTCAAGATTTCCTGTGGGTTCATCGGCAAAAATAACTTCTGGTTCTGTCACAAGCGCTCGGGCAATGGCCACTCTCTGTTTTTCACCGCCAGATAACTGATTGGAAAGATTATCTACGCGGTGATATAAGCCCACCGCTTTTATTGCCTCAATTATAGCTTTTTCATGATCTTTAATTCTTCTTTTTTCATCATAAAGAAGAGGAAGGCGGACATTGTCATAAACCGAGGTTTTGGGCAAAAGATTAAAAGATTGGAAGATAAATCCTATTTTCTCATTTCTAATCACGGCCAATTCGTCATCAGTAAATTTACTTCCTTCAATTCCTTCAAAAAAATATTCTCCGCAAGTTTGCCTTTCCAAAAAACCTAAAATCTGCATTAATGTTGATTTTCCCGAACCAGACGGACCCATAATTGCAACAAACTCCCCTTTTCTAATTTCAAGATCAATTTCATGTAAAACTTTGGTAATTACGCCGTCGTTATCATATTGCTTGCAAAGATGAACTGTTTTTATTAATGGTTCCATATTAAATTAAGGCTTCTTCTCTAAAATAATAACTTTTTCCCCGACTGAGAGACCGGAAAGAACTTCTATTTCCCCTTCATCACCCCGCAAACCGACGGTTACATCTTTTTCGACTGGCTTTCCATCTACTAAAACTTTTACAAATTGCCTGCTGTTATCATCCTCCTGCAATGCTCGATAAGGCATAACTAAAACATTTTCCCGGCTTGCCGTCAGAATATCACAATTTGCCGTCATGCCAGATTTTACTTCGTAGGTTGATTCATTGATTTCTACTTTAACTTTATAATAAACAACGTCTTGAATAACTGTTTCCGCCGGATAAACCAAAATTACCCGACCATTAAATTTAATATCATCAGAATAGGCATCAAGGGTGATGGAGACACTATTTTCAACTTTAACCTTAGCGATATCAGATTCGGGAATATCCACCTCAACATAAAATTTATTTTTTCCAAGCATGGAAACAACTGGTTTGGTCAAACTTGTTTGTTCTCCAACGCTATAATTTACAAAAGTAATTTTACCGTCAGTCGGGGCCTTTAAAACGTAATCCTCCAATTGACTTTTGTAGTATTGCAGCGATGCGTTTGCCTGGGCAACCTGGGCGCGATAATAGGAAACGTCAACCGTGCGCGGAGCTGCGGTTTTATAATCAAGTTGAGCCTTAGCTAAATTATAAGAACCTAGGGCATTGTCTACATTAGCCCGGGAACTCGCGAGCTGTACGTCTTTACTTGCCATTGCCGTTGAAAGATTTGTTCTCGCGGTTGTGAGAGTATTATTGGCAGTATTTACTGCTGCCTGGTAGGTATCGACCTGTATCTGATAATTATGCTCTGCATTTCGTAGTGATTGTTCAGCAGACTGAACCCCAGAAAGCGCTGTTGCCGCCGAAGTCTGATCGGCCTTCACGCTTGTTTTTACTGTTTCAATGGTTGTAAGCTCAATTGTACTACTGGCTGAAGCCGAAGAAACTGCCGCAAGCAAATGAGACAGCGCGGTCAAAGTTGTATTTAGGGTAGAGATAGTTTTGTTTAAGGCTAAATTGATGTCAGTGGAATTATTCGTTGTCTTTGCTAAACTTATTGCTGTTTTCGCGGAACTTGATTCGTTTACGGCCGAAAGACGCGCAGTATCAGCTGCGTAAATTTTTTGCTGATCGGTAGAAATGCCACTTCTTACTATAGATAAATTATAATCAATATTATTCAATACAATATCCCCTAAAAGCAAATTTGTTTCCATTGCGGTGATAGCGCTACTTTTAGCGTTTACTACTGCCTGATTATAATAAATCTTTGTGTTTTCTAAATTCTTCTGACTATCGGCAAGTGATATTTCCGCAGAAGCAACGGCCTTTTCATAACCGTCTATGTCCTTTTCTAATTTAGCGGCAAGAGTATCATAATCTCGTTTAGCGTTTTCATAAACCGTCTTCGCGTTAGCGACTGTCTCTTCGGAAATCTGTATATCCTCGGAACTGGCGCCCGCTAAAATTTTATTTAAATTTGAAACCGCCGAAGACAAGCTCGCCTGAGCCTGAGCAACTTGGGCCCGAGCCGCACGATCATCAAGACGAGCCAAAACCTGCCCTGTCTTAACCTCATTATCTTCTTTTACGGAAATTTCTGTTAGGGTTCCCGCCACTCT
>JBMORR010000091.1:0-7454 GCA_049322595.1 Patescibacteria group bacterium
ATCTGCCGAAATGCCCGGCATACCGACAAACTGCCCCGTCAAAACTAAATAATCCACGCTTCCTACTCGACGAATAGCGTTAACAAAATTTTTCTCTAGCAAAAAATCCGCTTTAAGGAGCAGTGCCTTCAACTCCGGGAATAATATAAAATCGCTATTTGCCTGAAAAAATTTTTTTACAACATCTTTATTTTTTACTTTTTTAAACTTTCCGGAAAATTTCTTCTGGCCGTCAACCTTGGGAACGAGATAATTTTCTTTTGGCATTTCTACTTCCGTAATTATTCCAAGACCCTTTAAATTTAAAAGCTCCCGGCGAACAGAATTTATTTGGGAATTAATCGCTCTGGCCACCTCTCTTACAAAAAATTTCTTATCCGGGCTATTCAAAAATAGCTTTAATAATTTTACCCGGGTTTTTGAACCAAATAATTGTTCAAGACCGGCAACGTGGCTTTTTTGCTGCTGTTTATTTGTTTTTTTCTTAATTTTCATTGGTCTTTCCCTCCATACCAATGGACGGGCATGGGGATTTACTTTAATCCAAAAATAGACTATAATTATTAACAAGTGAGCCGGGAAAATGAAGCTTATTTCATTTCGGGACAAATGCAGTTAATACGGAGCTAACTCCTATATTCCTCATATATTATAAATAAATATACAGAGAAAAGCAAACCCGATTAGAAGTCCGCCAGATATGTAGCAGTACTGAAAACAATAAATTCCCGTTAGAAAATCACTTTTAACGGGGCAAATTAACGCCAAATGTCTAGAATAGATTATAGTCAATTAATTACCGAATCCGGGAGCGGAAAATCCACTTCTCGAGCCTTTGTTTTTGATTTACCCGAAAAGGAAGAAATTGAAGGCGCTCCACGGCCGGCCTCTGGTCAAATTTTTGGCATGATAGAGATTGAAACTGCTGCAAACAAAAAATCTCTATCTTTTCTTGATTCTCTGATCCAGGAAATAAAATCAACGGCCGCGGCAAGCTTTGGAAAACCGGGACAAAAAACTCCCGAAGAAATTTTTGAAAATTTTATTCAAAAGACAAATTACCGCTATCTCGAGATTGTAAGCAATAAATCATCAAACACCTTCCTTGATGAAGATGAGGCCGATGGTTTGCCAAAAATAAATGCCGTAATCGCTTTCTTGGACGAAAAAAATCTTCATCTCGCGGGACGCGGAAAAATGCTGCCCTTCCTTATCTATGAAACAAAACCCGGCAATTTCCGGATTATGAATATCACGGAAACTGCCACTGGCAAAGAAGCGCGCTCCAGCAAGCTCAGTTTATTTACCAACATCGTCAGCGGAAAAATTGGCGTGAATGATTATTTGTTTTTTACAACCGAAAGCATTCTTGATTATTTCTCTTTAGAAAAAATCTGCAAGACAATTTCCGTGGGAACTCCCGAGGAGGCAAAACAGACCTTGAAAAACTTACTTGAAGAGACAATCAGCTCCGGCGCATCTTTCGCCTTTATGACCATAAAACTCCAGAAAAAAATCCCCGTGATAAAGGCTGTTTCATTGCCAACACCCGCCACCCCGATCAGAGAAGCTTCTTCTCCACAAAACTCTATGGATGGTTTACTGAAAACTGCGGCAAATACGGAAAAAATGTTGACCCCATCACTTGGTCTAAATATCGGAGGCAGCTTCTTTTCCTTCTTAGGCGGCCTAAAAAATATTTTCCGAAAAAATGAAATAAAGTCTAACGCCCGGCTTGAATATTATTCCTCCCAATTCCATCCTCCGACAAGTATAAATAAATTTTTCAGATCGGCTTCACTTATTCTTCTGGCGATTCTCCGCATCCCTTATTTTATAATTAGAATAATTTTTTCTCTCCTCTTTAATCTTCTTAAAATTATCTTTTATTTAATAACAAACTGGAGAGGACAAAGAAAAGTTGCGATCGCGAGCGCCGCCGAAAGTTTTAAAAAAAGCTGGTCGGCAATTTTACCTAAAACAGAAAAACTCCCCAAACTTTCCAAAACCCTTCTCGTCTTTGCCATAATCTGTGTTATCCTTTTTGCCGGCAGCACTACTTTCCTTTATTTTAAACATCAAAAAGACGCGGCCGCTAAAACTCTTCAAGAAAAGGTTGAAGCCGTACAGGTCAAAAAAAGTGCGGCTGAAGCTAGCTTAATTTATAACGATGAAACCGGAGCAAAAAACATCCTGGCAGAAATTGACGCGCTTTTAGCCTCCTTTCCCCAAAAAACAAAAGATGAAAAAAATGCCTACCAAAATCTTCTTACGGAGATAGAAAAACTACAAGACAAATTAAGACATATCGAAAAATTTGAAAATCCTCTCGCCGTCGTCAATTTCCCAAGTATTAATCCGAACGCAAAGGCAGATAGACTTATCGCCGCCAATAATAACATCTACGCCTTTGATCGCTCCGCTTCGGTTGTTTATAAAATAAATTTGGAAAATAACGAAGTGGCAAGTAAAAGTCTCTCTGATCTTAATTTCCAAATTGTTTTTATGGAAAACTCCGACTCGGCTTTTCTCTACGAGGCCGGAAAAAAATTTTTTAAATTTGACCTGAAAGAAGATATCTTAAAAGAACTTGAATTGGTATTGGCTAGTAACGAAACGGAAATCCAGGATATTGCGGTTTACAACCAAAAACTGTATGTCCTAGATCCCCGCAGTGGACAAATTTTTAAACATGTCGGAACCCCGGCGGGATTTGGCGCGGGCACAAATTGGCTTAAAGAAACAGTGGATATTGGAAACGCTAAAAGTCTGACTATTGATGGGGCGATTTACCTCGGAATGGCGGACGGAAAAATTTTAGAATTTTCCATTGGAAAACAAGTTGACTTCTCCCCCCAGGTTGACCCTGCTCTTTCTTCAGAAATAAAAATTTGGACTTCCGCCGAATCCTCCTTTCTCTACGCACTCGAGCCGGCTTCAAAACGTCTCGTTGTCTTGGATAAAAATGGAAAATTGATTGTCCAATACTTTTCTGAAAAATTTAATAATCTAAAAGATTTCGCAGTGGAAGAAAAAGAAAAGAAAATTTATTTGCTCTCCGGGGATTTTATTTACGAAATCCGGCCAACGCATTTATAAAGAATACAAAAATCACCCCGCGGCATTGCGGGGTGATTTTATTTTTGTTACTTTAAGGTAACTTTTGCACCGGCTTCCTCTATCTTTTTCTTCATTTCGTCGGCTTCGGCTTTGCCAACGCCTTCTTTTACAATCTTTGGCGCGCCGTCAACCAAGTCTTTCGCGTCTTTCAAACCCATCTGGGTCAATTCGCGAATCACTTTAATCACACCAATCTTATTGGCGCCGGAATCTGTTAACTCCACATTAAAAGTGGTTTGCTCTTCGGCTGGAGCAGCGCCCGCGGCTGGAGCAGCGCCCGCGGCTACGGCCATAACCGGCGCGGCGGCGGAAACGCCAAACTTTTCTTCGAGAACTTTTACCAATTCTGCTAAATCCAAAACTGATAATTTCTCAATTTGTTCAACAAGCGCCTTAAATTTTTCCGGCACTTGCACTTCTTTTTTTTCGTCTGCCATATAATTTTTTAAATTATTATTTAATTAAATTATTTTTAAGCCGTTTTCTTTTCTGATGCCGCCTTCAAGACTTGCACTAAACCTCTTAAATTTCCCGCCAAAACATTCACAAATCCCGAAACCGGTGAATTAATGCTACCAACCAATTTTGCCAGGAGTTCTTGTCTGCCCGGAATATTAGCAAGTTCAATAACTTTTGCCGCATCAATAAATTTTTTTTCAACCGTTCCACCGATAATTTTTAATGCTTCATGAGTTGCCCCAAATTGATTTAAAATCTTGGCCGGCATTACTTCGTCTTCGAAGCCAAACGCCACGGCAATATTTCCTTCAAAAGTTTTTGGATCAACTCCTTCTTGCCCGGTCTTTTCTACCGCAAGTTTCAAAAGAGTTTTTTTCGCAACTTCGTACTCAATTTTTTCTTTGCGCAAAAGGTTACGGAGCGCGGTCGTGTCTTTAACGTTTAATCCCTGAAAATTAACAAAAACCGATGCCTTGCTTTTGGCAAAATTATCTTCCAATTCAGAAAGTGTTTTCTTCTTTTGTTCTTTAGTTTTAGCCATATTTTTAAATAATTATATAAATAAAAAACTGTGGAATTACCACAGAACACGATATAAAAACCGAAAAATCGCGGTTTTAACCTCGGCAGGAAATTAAGGCGCCAATTCGGCAACCGCCTGCTGTCTTTGGTAATTAATCTAATTTACTACAAGGCTAAAAAGTTGTCAAGTTGAATTTGTCCACAATAGAAAAGCCTACTTTATCACGCTTCCTTCAAACTTTTCCCCTTTTAAAAATTTTTTAAAATTATTCAAATGATTAGCTTTCATAATTACAACTTCCATCCCCCATTTTTCCGCTGATTTTGAAGCAATCGGGTCAAACGGCGCGTGCATTCTTGGAATCCATTTATTCCCGACCATTTTTCTATATTCCGCCCATTTTATTTTTTCCAGCCGCTTGGCGTCTTTAAATTTTTTCGGATCTTTATTATAAATATAATCAATATTGGATAAATTGATTACTGTTTTCGCCCCAAAATTTTTTGCCCAAAGAACCGCGTCTTTATCTGACGAACAACCCGGAAGCCAACCAGCCGCGATAATTATTTTTTTATTCGTTTTTATTTTTTTAGTCGGATCAACGACTACTGCCTCATAGGCTGCCTCGCCAAAAATTACCCTCAATAATTCCGCGTTCAATTTTGTCGCGGCGATTCCAAGCCAATCCAAATCAATGTTTTTAATCTTCGCCACCTTTTGAGCCGCCGCGTTATATTTTCTATTTGTCCCGCCTCCGCCGGCGACAATAACCGCCCGCCCGCCATTCTTAATAAAATCCAAAATTGCCTTTCGAAAATTTTTTAAAAAAATCGCGTCCACTTCATTCGGCACGATAACCGATCCGCCAAGAGAAATTATTAATGCTTTCATTTATTTTTTAAATTTTTGATAAAGTTCATCAATTAATTTCTTTTGTTCCATCAAATCAGAAGTCTGCCTACGTATACGGGCTTTTTCTGAACGAATAAATTTTTTAACGCTGCGGCTAAATTTTCTTTTTGCCATACATTTTATCCCTCTTCGCGCGTTCTGCCGCCATCACCTTAAACGGCGACGGGGTACGGTAGCGCACTCTCCCCTTTCCGCATCTGGCGCAGGAGTATTTTTTCATAAATTTAAAAATTTTTTTCTACACCTCCAACGGTGATAATCGCTCCGCCAACTTTTGAAAATTGTTTAGCGGTTTCAAAAAATTGCGCCCGAAACATTTCCGCCCGGCAGTCATCCGCGTCAAGGACAAATATTTCCGGTGAAAAATCAATGTAGGCCATGCCTATCATAATTTTTACGCTATTGATTTTTATCTCCTCGCCGTCATATGGCGCCTGGCCAGCTTCTTGCTTTTTTTGCTCGCGATAATTTATCATCTCTTCCTTACTTGGAATTGCCGAATAATAACCCTGTGCCTTTTCAGTGTCAGTTGGACCAAGTAAAACTTCTTCAAACGCCCGACGTTTTACGATAAGATCGTTTGGCACCATGCGCTCTATCGGAAAAACTGCCTTACAATCTCCAGGATTATTATTTAAGTTTTTATTTCCAAAAAATACTTTTACTGCTATCTCCTTTGATTCTGTCTTTTTTGCCCCTTGAACCGCGTCTTCCAAATCAGCCGAAGCCTCCCTCATTCCTCCAAGATATCCAAAAAACATAGCCGCGGCGGCGATCAATAAAATAATGCTAAAAATTATTACAAACTTCTTTTTCATAATAATAAATTTATCCGGACTTGACTTTCTTCTATTATTATTTTAATCTCAAATCTAACTTTGAGCAACAGTTTCGCGAACAGAAATTCCGCAAAGGGGTGGAAAAAGGAGGAGTTCGGGATATGGGTGAGGTTCTGAATGCCTTCGGCGCGCTCCTTTTGTTTCTGTTCTTTGTCGTGATTTTGGCAGGAGTTGCCCTGCCGTCCTGCTTGCCGACTTTCTGGAAAATCTACGGGAGAAAAAATAACACGAAATAACTCAAAGGAAGGAGATTTAGCTCGTGGCGATTAATTTTTGCCATGAGCTTTTTTATTTTTATCCAGCGCTTGATCCGCCTCCGCCTCCTCCGCCGCCAGCTGATCCGCCTCCGCCAAAACCAGACGAACCAGACGGGCTGCTATAATTTACAGCGACCCCAACACTCGCTTTCATTCCCGAAATAGAATTAACAAAAACTACGCTATTAAATGCGCCAATTGGCGTCGGACCTTCGTACCAATCTGGTTGAATTTTATAAATATCAGCGAATCTTTCCGCCCACCTTTCCTCCACGCCAAAAACCATGGCGTAAGATAAATATTTTTCAAAAGTTTCCGGCGTACAAGCTCCAAGTCTGAATCTTTCGGCAACTTGTAAATACTCCTTAAACCCGAGCGCGTGCCACTTTGCTTCAATTCCTTTTTCCGTAAGCGGCGGGGGTTTGATTATCAAATAACCTGCCAAAATAATTATTGAAGTCAAAAGGGAGATAAATAATGACAAGGGAATAAGAGCAAAGGTTGCCATAATCGCAGGAACGGCAAAAATAAAGCCAAGAGTAGCTATTACTATTGCCAAGATAATACTTGTTTCACGCGCCATTGGGACAGAAGAAAAATATTCCCTTTCTTTAAATAATTTTTCTAAAATTTCTTTGGGTAATTTGGTTATTACCTTGCGGAATGAAGATTTATCTTTCAGATCGCTAACTTCAATAATTTCAGCCGATCCAAAAATTGCTTTTAAAAAATCTTTTTCATAGCTGGAAAGAACTGAGTCGTCCATAAAATCTTTTTTTCTAACAAGCGAATACTTTTTGCTTTTTTTCCATAAAAATTTTTCTTCGCGCTCGACAATTTTTAAATATCCGCGATATGCCAAATCAATAAGCGTTGCCGTAAAATCCTTGGAGCGAATACTATTAAAAACGAGTCCTCCAATTTCCCCCGGCAATAGTTTGTCTGGCGGATCATATTGAGCGATAATTGTTTTTTCAATTTTTGGCGTGCTTTTGTATTTTTTAAAAAGTAAAATTCCGATCAAAATCGGAATAAGATAAATTAATTTGTCTAAAACATAAAGCCATGTTGTTTGTTTCAACTCAAAATCGGCAGTTACAACTTTCCCTGTATCCACCTTTATATTTTTTTCATTATCTCCATCAATCTCCCAACCGAATTTTTCCACGGAAATCTTATGTTCGCCAGGAGAAATTTCATAATTTTCTTCGAGTACGGCCGGCGTGCGAAAATTTGTTTTTTCTCCATCTAAAATTATGGCTGCGCCGGAAGGATTAGAATTAATTTTTAAAACACCCGCAGAAAAAACTATTCCCTTTGGCCATCCGGCTACAATCGTAAAAT
>JBMORR010000092.1:0-7433 GCA_049322595.1 Patescibacteria group bacterium
AATTTTTAGGAGTAATGGATAAACCCGCGGTCGATGAAATTACCGGGCTTTCCCCAACGATCGCAATTGACCAACGTACTGTTTCTCATAACCCCCGCTCTACAGTCGGCACAATTACAGAAATTTATGATTATCTCCGGCTTCTTTACTCTACTGCCGGTATTCCCCACTGCCCAAAATGCGGCGTAGAACTCATAAAGCAGACATCAAAACAAATTTCTGAAAAAATATTAACTGTGTTTACGGAAAAAGAAATTATTGTCATTGCCCCCGTAAAAGACAATCAAAATAATTTAAAACGGGCTTTGGAAAAAATAGAGCGTGCCGGATATTCCCGAGTTAGAATCGACGGAATTTTTTACGATCTTGCAGCAATAAAAAACCAAAATTTTGGAGATAAAAAAATAAATTTAGAAGTTGTTATTGATAGGATTGTTGTAAATTCTAATAAAAAACAACTGATCAACATACTTGATACTGCGCTAGATCTCGGAGATGGCATAGTCACTGTTTTTGAACCATCTGCAGAACGCGACGTGATGTTTAGCCAAATTTTTATCTGCCCAAAATGTGGTTATGAATTAAAGGAGCTTGAGCTTCGAAGTTTTTCTTTTAATAGCCCGTACGGCGCCTGTCCCACTTGTTCAGGATTGGGCCTAACTTCAAAGATTGATCCCTCGCTTGTAATTCCTAACCCCCGACTTACTCTCGCGGAGGGAGCCATAAAACCGTGGATAAAAATTTCTGGTGGCGCTTCCGGACAATTAAAGACGCTTGGCCTGCTAGCTCCAAAATATGGTTTCTCCCTTAACACCCCTGTCAAATATTTAAAGAGAGAGCAGCTTAATTACGTCCTCTATGGTATTCCTGAAACAACCTACGAGGGCGCAATTCCAAGTATTGAAAAAAAATATAGAGAAACTGATTCGGATTATGTTAGAAAAGAAATTGAAAGTTATATGAGGACAGAAGTCTGCCCTACCTGCCACGGAGCGCGACTAAAACCGGAAGTATTGGCTGTAACTTTTAGTGGCAAATCTATCGCCGAGCTCGCGGCGATGTCAATTGGACAAATAGAAGAATTTTTGGGGGATCTTGGAAAACAAAAAGCCCAGCTTAAAGAGCGCGATATTAAAATTGCCTCCCCCATAGTAAAAGAAATTATAAATAGGATTAAAAACATTAATAACGTTGGTCTGGGATATTTAACTCTTGATCGGGCCGTAGCCACTCTTTCTGGCGGAGAAGCGCAACGTCTGCGTTTAGCCAGCCAAATCGGCTCATCGCTTTCTGGAATAATTTATGTTTTAGACGAACCATCAATCGGTTTACACTCGCGAGATAATACTAAACTTATTGAAACATTACAAAAATTAAAATCACTCGATAACACAATTATTGTTGTTGAACATGATGAGGCCACTATTCTTGCGGCGGATTATATTTTGGATATTGGGCCGGGAGCCGGAGAATACGGAGGAGAAATTGTTGGCAAAGGAACTCCGGCAGAAATTAAAAAAAATAAAAAATCGCTAACCGGCCTTTACCTTTCCGGAAAACAAAAAATTGAAATACCTAAAAATTACCGCAAAGGCAACGGAAAATTTTTAACTATTGTCGGCGCGACGGAACACAACTTAAAAAATATTGATGTTAAAATTCCTTTAGGAAAATTTGTTTGTGTTACGGGAGTTTCCGGTTCAGGAAAATCTACGTTAATTACGGAAATTTTAAGCAAAGCCCTTACTCATACTTTCTATCACACAAAAGACTTGCCTGGAAAACACAAAGAAATTAAAGGCATTGATTTATTAGACAAGGTCATCACCATTGATCAGTCTCCCATTGGTCGGACTCCTCGATCAAATCCAGCAACTTACACCGGAGTTTTCACCTATATTCGAGACCTCTTTACCCAAAACCAAGAGGCAAAAATAAAGGGATACGACGCGGGAAAATTTAGTTTTAACGTTAAGGGTGGCGGGCGTTGCGAAACATGCGGAGGCGAAGGCGCTGTAAAAATTGAAATGCAATTCTTGCCAGATGTCTATGTTGAGTGCGAAGAATGCCACGGCAAACGTTACAATGCCGAAGCCCTGGAAATACATTATAAAGGAAAAAATATCGCCGATATTTTAGAAATGACAACCCTTGAAGCCAGACAATTTTTCAAGGATGTTCCCGCAGTCTACGAAAAGCTCCAAATTTTAGCGAATGTTGGATTGGGATATATGCGCCTTGGACAAGCCGCAACCACTCTCTCTGGAGGTGAGGCGCAAAGAATTAAATTGGCCACCGAGCTTTCGCGAAGAGCAACGGGTAAAACACTTTATATTCTCGACGAACCTACAACTGGCCTACATTTTGACGATATTAAAAAACTTCTTGTGGTCTTAAATCAATTAGTTGATAAGGGAAATAGTGTCTTGATTATTGAACATAATCTTGATGTCATCAAATGTGCTGATTGGGTCCTAGACCTCGGGCCGGAGGGTGGTGACCGCGGTGGTTATTTAATTGCCCAGGGGACGCCGAGAGATATCGCTAAATCTAAAAAATCTTATACCGGGCAATATTTAAAAAAATTGAAAATTTAAAATTTTTAATTTGGGCTTTAGCTTTTTAAGATATAATTAAAAGCATCGAAATAACTCGATGCTTTTATTCTCTAACAAATCTATAATCTAAAATTAAACTAGACAGCCACTTCTTTCAATTTTTTTCCGTAGCTGCGGAGAAAATAAAGTTTTGCCCTCTTAACTTTGGCCTGCTTTACTGGTTCAATTTTAACAATTGTTGGCAAATTTACAGGAAAAATTTTTTCCACTCCCACGCCATTAGAAATTTTTCTAACCGTAATCGTTGCGCTCTTGCCTGAACCTCGTTTCTTAATAATAATTCCTTCAAAAATCTGCACCCTTTTTCTCTCCTTGGTTTTCGCCTTGCCTTTTTCTTCGGTCATTTCAATTTCTTTAATCTGCTGATGAATCCGAACAGTCTGGCCCGGCTTTAATTCTGGCAATTCGGCCTTTTTTACTTCTTCTTTCGGCGCTTCTGGCGCTCCATTTTGTTTTTGCTCTTCCATATTTTTAGTTCAGTGATGATTTTTGATACCACCTGACTGATTTTTAAATTAGTTGTGTTAATGACCAAATCATAGCATTCCTTACAAAAACAGTCAACCCCATAATACTTTTTATATCTTCTTCGGCTTTCTGCCATTCTTTTCTTAATCATCCCTTCAACTGACTTCGCTGATTTTTGGGGTTCCTCATCTGGTCTTTGGTCTTTAAAAATTCTCTTCGCGGCAACCCCCGGGTCAACGTCTAAAAAAATCTTAAAAGAATGAGGAATAAAATAAAAAGAAAGCCACCCCTCAATAATGAATTTATTTTCCTTCTTTCCTAATTTTTTTTGAAATTCATCGACTTCTTTATCCGTCCAAATCTCTTTTTTTCCTATTTCATTAAGCTCGTCTATTGTCATTCCTCTTTCCATGGCCATCTTGCCCCGCAGGTCTCCCATAGAATAAAATTTATAACCCAATTTTTGAGCTAGATCATGGGCGACGGATGTTTTTCCGGCACCTGAGCGTCCACCAATAGTAATAATCATAAACTAATTAAAAAATTTTTTAATTCTTCCGGCAAATCGCTCTCGAATTCTTTTTGCTCTCCATCCAAATCATCAAAGGAAATTTTTGAAGCATGCAAAAATAATCGCGGTAAAAGCGGCTCTTTTGTTTTTCGGGGCCTATAGAGTTTGTCGCCAACCACCGGATAACCGAGAGCAAAAAAATGAACTCTGATTTGATGCGTCCGACCAGTCTTTATCCTCGCCAAAAGCAAAGTAAATTTTTTAAATCTTTTTATAACTTCATATTCAGTAATGGCTATTCGTCCGACTTCGGAACCCAAAGGCAGAGCAGCAAATCGACCGGACTTTGCCCGAGCAATGGGAAACTCTATTGTTCCTTCGTCCTGCGTCAAAACCCCCTCCACTAAAACTAAGTATTCTTTTTTTATTGTTCTTTCTTTAAATTGTTGCAAAAGTAATTCAAAAGCAGCTTCTGTTTTTGCTATTACTAAAAGCCCCGAAGCTTTTTTATCCAGACGATGAACAATCCCTGGCCTCGCCGGATCCGGACCGACTTTTGCCACGCTCGGATATTTTTTTATCAACCAATCAACTATAGTCGGCTCATCTTTTTTAATTTCTGAAGCAACTTCAAGCCCGGCGGGTTTTTCTACCACCAAAATATTCTTATCTTCAAAGATAATTTTTGGTTCTAACATTATTTGTGATCCTCCAAATATCTTTCTAAAACCTCAAATCCTTTTTTCTTTCTGTCTTCGACTAATTCATCTTCTGCGCCAACTTGTCCGGAAAGTTGCGCTTCACGCAAAGCTGTAATCAGTTCTCCGACCTGCTTACCTGGTTTAAGTTTAAAATACCCCATTATCTCATCTCCGCTCAAAACTGGCTTAGGCAACCTGTTCTTTTCCCGAACTAACTCCCGCAATCCTTCAATTCTTTTTTTTATAGCATAAAAATTTTCCAGGTCTGGCTCACCGACTTCGGGAATAGTTGCCAGAGCGTCAGCAAAAGTTAATTGCAATAAACCAACCCCCGGAAAATTGGGATTAAAAAAATACTTTTCAATTGTACTTGGCCGCATTTCTTCAATCTTCCCTTGCACAGTCAGCATGTGTTTACCAATCATTTGTCCGACTCTTTTTGGTTCAACTCTAAACGGCGAATCTTCTGGAAAAGTATCCAACTTTAACCGGCGACAAATCTTTTCTGCGGCTTCTGCCCCAGCGACATCGTGACCATCAAAACGAATGCGGTCTGTCCCGTCGCGTTCTGGAGTTTTAATGGTCAGGGGTTTTCCTATATCATGAAACAAAACTGCCGCTACTACTTCCGCGTCGGGAGGCGCGTCACCAAATTCTTTTTTAAATTTTTCAGAATAAAGATTTGCTAAGGCCATTCTTGTATGTGTCCAGACGTCTCCTTCAGAATGAAAATTTGGCGGCTGGGCGCACCCGCGCATAGAAAATAATTCTGGCATTAATTCATAAAGAGCGCCACTTCTCTCATATAAATCGAGCGCCCGAACAGGATTTTTCCAAAAAGCTTTTAGTAATTCCTTGGCCACGGTTTCGTGCGGAACAACTCTTTCCCTTTTTCCGGCACGTACTCGTTCATCATTAATATTTTTCATCATATCCTGAATCGCCATAAAAGTTTTTCCTTCAATTTCAAAATTAAACTGCGTAGCGAAACGAAGCGCTCGAAGCATTCTTGAATAATCTTCCCTAAACCTTTCTCCCGGGTCTCCCACGGCCCGCAGTATTTTTGCCTCCAGGTCTTCCAGACCGCGAAAGGGATCAACCAATTTTCCGGTTTTTAAATCCAAAGCCATGGCATTTACCGTAAAATCGCGCCTTGCAAGGTCTTCTTCTACTGCCATCGCCGGGTCAGATTGGACTTTAAAATCACGATAGCCTCCGCCAGCGCCAAGCGAATGCTCGGTCCTGGGTAGCGCGACATCAATCGCTTCTTCCAATTTAAAACCCTCTGGCATAAATTTATATACGCCAAAATTTCTACCGACCAAAACAACCTCTCCTCGCTCGGATAAAAATTTTTCTAATTTTTCTGGAGGGACGTTCCTTACAACAAAATCAAAATCTTTTTGTTTATCTATTCCTTGGGCTGCATCGCGTACTGCGCCGCCAACAAGATAAATTTCACTTTTAGGAAAAGCCGCCAACAATTCTTTGGCAAAACTAAGACTGGGTTCCTGTTCTAATTTTCTACGGAAACCAGAAAGTCTTTCCTCGTAAATTGTTGTTCGATTTTTCTCCATATTTTCGGACATAATTTCTACTCTCCTTTTATTACCGCCAGCGGCACTAGTCGGGCAACTTTTTTCGCCAGCCCGGCCCGATCAACAACATCCACGACTTCATTAATATCTTTATACGCCAATGGCGCCTCTTCAGTTAATCCGGAAAGCGAAGCGCAACGAATAATAATACCTTGTGCCTCTAATTCTTTTTTTAATGCCGCGCCACCAACTCTCCTTCTTGATTCCGCGCGAGACATTTGCCGTCCCGCACCATGACAAGTCGATCCAAAAGATTCGGCCATTGCTGCATCTGTCCCGACCATTACATAAGAAGATGTGCCCATACTTCCCGGAATCAAAACTGGTTGGCCAATTTTATGATAAACTTTTGGCAATTCTTTTCGTTCCGGACCAAACGCCCGCGTTGCGCCTTTTCGATGCACGCAAACTTTTTTTATTTTACCATCAATTTTGTGCTCTTCAAATTTGGCAATATTATGAGCTACATCATAAACTAAATCCAAATTATATTTTCCGCTGATTTTGCGACTCAAAACTTTTTTCCAAGCCCCCCGCACTAAATCCGTGATCATCTGCCGATTAGCCCAAGCAAAATTAGCCGCCGCGGCCATAGCCTTAAAATACCCTTGTCCTTCATCCGAGTCAAGCGGAGCGCATGCTAATTCTCTATCTGGTAAATTTATTTTCCAATCCGATAATTTTGTATTCATCAGTCGTACATAATCTGTGCAAACTTGATGCCCAAGTCCGCGCGAACCAGTATGGATCATCAATGCGACTTGATTTTCAAAAATACCAAAAACTTTAGCTATCTCCGGAAGAAAAATTTTTTCTACTCTCTGAATTTCCAAAAAATGATTTCCCGAACCAAGCGTGCCTAATTGATCACCTCCCCGTTTTTTTGCCCGATCGCTGACTGAACCTGAATCCGCTCCCTCTAAATATCCTCCTTCTTCCATTTTTTCTAAATCATCTTTGGCGCCGTGGCCCCACGCTATAATCTTTGCCGCCCCGCCCTCTAAAATTTCATCCATTTCTCTTTCTTTTAAAATCAAACGTCCTCCCCGGCCAACGCCAGAAGGCACGTCACGTGCAATTTGGTTTGCTAAATCAAAAAGAAAATCTTTAATTTCATTATGCGAAAAGCTGCTCGTAAGCAACCTGACGCCGCAATTAATATCATAACCGACTCCGCCCGGAGAAATCACCCCGTCCATTGCGTCCATTGCTGCCACTCCGCCGATCGGGAAACCATAACCTTCGTGAATATCGGGCATGGCCAGCGCATATTTTAAAATTCCCGGTAGGGTCGAAATATTAACTAATTGTTCTAAAGACCGATCTTCAAAAATTTTTTCGAGCATTTCTTCGTTCGCATAAATTCTCGCCGGCACGCGCATATCGGAACGAAAGCTCTTCGGAATTTCCCAAAGTTGATTGTTTATTTTTTTCAAACTTTCTTTATCAATCATATATCAAAAAGAATTATTGCCTCCCAAGTATCTCCGACTTTTTTTATTTCTATACCATGATATGTCACGGCCTTAATTTCCAA
>JBMORR010000093.1:0-7318 GCA_049322595.1 Patescibacteria group bacterium
CAGCAAAATCGTTTATTTAAAGACAGATAAGACCGTTTATGATACAATGAAAGAAGCGGTTACCGCGTGGGAAAATTTTTTAAAACAATGTAATTAATTGCGAATTTTATAATAAAATTCGCCAAAAAACTATGCTTATTCAAGTCCGTGACCTAATGCGTGAAAGTTGGGTGTTTTACAAAAATAATTTCGCTCTTTTTGCGAAAATTATTGCCTGGCTCCTTATTCCTTCTGTAATCTTATCTTTGCTGCCCTACCTTATCTCAAACCCTGTAATTTTTTTGGCAGTAAATTTTCTTATTTCGCTTGCCTCATGGGTACTTAGTGTTTTGATTACAATCGCCTTAATCCTGGCAATGGACGCACTTCTAAAGAAAGAGACAATTAGTTTAAAAAATATTTATAATCTGAGTTATTCTAAAACCTTTTCCGGAATTATTATTTCTATTTTGGTTTCCCTCGCCGTCGGCTTTGGCACCATCCTTTTAATTATTCCTGGCATTGTTTTTTCCGTCTGGTTCTCTTTTAGTCTTTACGTTTTTGTCTTGGAAAATAAAAAAGGAACGGAAGCACTTTCGGCAAGCCGACAATTGGTGAAAGGAAAATTCTGGCCAATTCTTTGGCGCTGGATCGCACCGAACTTTGTCTATGGAATAATTCTTTTGATAATCATCTTAATCCCTGTTTACATAATTGATTTCATTGCGGGAACGCCTGGCGCAAGTTTTACTCAAAATCCCCCATGGTGGTCAACAATTCTTTCCAACATTATTCCCGTCTTTGCCGCACCCCTGTTTTATGCGCTAGGATTTATTCTTTATAATTCTGTTAAAAAAGAAAAGGGAACGCCTGCCCTCCCACAATAATATCCTAATCTTGATCCCTTAAATTATGCATCTAGCGCCGGTCATTGGACTTGAGATCCATATACAATTAAAGACAAAATCAAAGATGTTCTGCGGCTGTGATAATAGTGGTGAAGATCAACCGCCGAACACAACTGTTTGTCCAATCTGCATGGGCCATCCCGGAACGCTTCCCGTGATTAATGAACAGGCTTTGGAATGGGCCGGCCTCGCGGCTTTAGCTTTGAATTGCAAAATCCAAGAAGAATCAAAATTTGACCGCAAACAATATTTTTATCCCGACCTTCCAAAGGGATATCAAATTTCCCAATACGATAAGCCTGTTTGTTTTGATGGATTCCTAGAAATTAATATCCCTACTAAAGATGAAAATAAGCAGCGATCGTGGGCAAAAATAAAAATAAAACGCATCCACTTGGAAGAAGACGCGGCAAAATCTTTCCACGGCGAAGGCGGAAAACATAGTTTGGTTGACTATAATCGTTCCGGAACTCCTCTTTTGGAAATAGTAACCGAACCAGATATTGCTTCGCCACTTGAAGCAAAAATTTTTATGCAAGAACTGCGGCTTATTGCCCGCTATCTTGGAATCTCTGACGCGGATATGGAAAAAGGCCATCTCCGTTGCGATGCCAATATTTCCCTCCGAGAAGTTTTAGATGATCCGGTTAAAGAAAAAACTTTGCCAAAACTTAACGAAAAAACAGAAATTAAAAATTTAAATTCTTTCCGAGCAGTAGAACGCGCTCTAGAATACGAAATTAAAAGGCAAACTGAACTTTGGGAGGCCGGAAAACCGCCGAGAATAACAACAACTCGCGGTTGGGATGATATAAAACAAGAAACCGTAGAACAGCGGACTAAAGAAGCAGAAAATGATTACCGATATTTTCCCGAACCAGATCTACCCCCACTCAATTTAAGAAAACTTGAAGAAAAAATTAAGGGTACTCTCCCTGAACTTCCCCATGCCAAAAAAATTCGTTTTATAAATCAATATGAATTTACGGAAGAAGAAGCAAAAATTTTGATTGAAGATAAAAAACTAGCTAATTACGCGGAAAATATTATTTCCGAACTCAGAGCTTGGCTTGTCGCCCTGGAGGAAGTGGAAGGCACCGAAGATGAAATATGGGAAAAGCACAAACATAAACTCGTTCGCCTTGTCGCCGGATGGCTCATAAATAAACTTGGCGGCTTGATGGCTGATAACAAAATAGACATTCGCCGCCTAAAAATTACACCAGAAAATTTTGCTGAATTTATCACCATGATTTATCAAAATAAAATTTCCGGGCCAACGGCGCTGAAAATTCTTGAAGAAATGATGTTAACCGGAGGCGATCCCTCGCAAATTATGGAAAGCAAAAACCTTGGCCAGATAAGCGATACTGGGGAACTGGAAACAATAATTGATATTTTAATCGACGAACATCCAAAGGAAACGGCGGAATATAAGCAAGGAAAAACGGCGCTACTTCAATTCTTTATTGGCCAGATAATGAAAAAAACTCAAGGCAAGGCCAATCCTAAAATCGCTGAAGAAATTATTAAAAAGAAACTTGGATAAAAAATCAAAAACTGCTCTTTTGTGAGGGCAGTTTTTGGTCTTGCTATCCCCTTCCGCGGTTGGCGCGGAGGGCTCCGAGCCCATGGCAAAGAAAGGAGGAACGCCATGACTCGACATACCGGGACCGAAAAAGAGAACGGTCCAAAATGTATCCATGGCAGGGTCTGGGGTCAGTGTGCCTGTTGCCGAGGAAAATTCGGCATGCTGGTAATCGATCTGGATAGTATCCTGGGTCGGAACCAGCCGCCGGAAGTTGTCGGCAACTTGGTAGCTGAGGGCATCCGAAGGATGCGCCGCGGAAAGGAGGAATTGGAAAGACGTGGGACAAGTCCCGGGTAGTCGTAGAGCGCGAGACCCAAAAAGGGCGCTATGCTTTCTTGCATTACGCCCTTTCTTTTTTTATTTTCCACCAAGAAAACGGATTGATCTTAGACTAATATCCATTTTTTAATTTTAATCTCTGCTTCCTTGTAATTCTTAACCCACTTAATTCTTTTATCTTTTTTAAACCATGTTATCTGCCGCCTTGCATACGCGTGCGTTCTAAATTTTATTTTCTGTGCCGCTTCTCCTAAATTATAATTTCCGTTTAAATAGTCCCCCATTTCTTTATACCCGATTCCACTCATTGACGGCAACGATGGTTTATATTTTTTCAATAATTTTTTAGTTTCGCGCGCCAAACCTTCTTTTATCATTTGATCAACCCGCTTATCAATCCGCTCATAAAGTTTTTTTCGCGGCAAAGTAATTCCAATTTGCAAAACATCGAAAATTTTTTCTCCCCTTTTACGCAATTTAGAAAACGGTTTGCCGGTTGCAAGACTTACTTCAAGCGCCCGGATAATTCTCCGCGGATTATTTTTATCCACGACTTTTGCCGCGCCCGGATCTAACTTTAGCAATTTTTTATACCATTTTAAAATTCCGCCCGGTTTTTCAATTTCTTTTTCAAATTGGGCCCGTAATTTTTTATTCGGCGGTACGGAGGGAATTTCCAAATTATCTATTATTGCTTGAACATACAAACCTGTTCCCCCTACCAAGAACGGCACTTTTTCATGTTTCAAAATATTTTTAATGGCCGCCTCGGCTTTCTTTTTGTAATCAGCCAAAGTAAATTCTTCATCGGGCCTAGCGACATCAAGCAAATAATGCCTAATATCCTTTTTATCAATTATTTTCCCTGTCCCAACATCCATTCCCTTATAAATCTGCCGCGAATCGGCATTTATGATTTCCCCATTAAATTTTTTCGCCAACCTCAAGGACAGATCCGTCTTTCCCGACGCCGTCGGACCTAAAATTACGATTAGTTTTGGCAACTTTGACATTTTCATTTTTTTGATAAAGGCAAAAAAATTGCGATCGTCTTCGGTTTAGTGGTAGTGACTACTTCGTTGTCACCTAAAACGACGAAATAATTCCTTCCAAAATCCACTCATAAGCTTTATTCACTTTCACCTCAAAAATTTTTCCAACCATATTTTTCTTCCCCGGAAACCTCACTATTTTCATCTCGCGGGAATTCCCAATACATTTTCCATTTTTAAATTCATTAATTAAAACTGACACAACTTTTCCGACATATTCCTGATTTTTCCTAAAAACAATTTTCTCCATCAAATCCTGGAGAGTTTGCCAGCGCCTTTTCTTTTCGGCGCGCGGCACATCGTCTTTTATTTTCGCCGCCGCCGTTCCCTGCCGCGGTGAATACATCGCGAGGTAAGCGATATCAAAATCTGCTTTTTTATAAAAATCAATGGTATTTTGAAACGCCCTTTTTGTTTCGCCAGGAAAACCAACAATAATATCCGTGCCAAGAGCAATATCCGGCTTTTTCTTTCTGATTTTTTTCACTAATTTTAAATAGTCGGCAGCAGTATAGCTACGGTTCATTTTTTTTAAAATTCGATCATCGCCAGCCTGAAGCGGCAGATGAAGATAATTTACCATTTTGGGTAAAGTAAGGGCGTCAATTACATCGTTCGTCATATCGCGCGGATGCGGCGCGGTAAAAAATATTCGCTCTATTCCAGGGATCCGATTTACTTCCCAAAGCAATGCGGCAAAAGGATGTTTATATGGATTTTTTTTAGAAAAATTTTTAATGTCGGCTGGACGATATGCATTTACATTTTGTCCGAGGAGCACAATCTCTAGGCAGCCGTTTTTCGCTAAATTTTTGACTTCAATCAGAACATCCGCCACGTCGCGACTTACTTCCCTGCCGCGCACATAGGGCACGGCACAATATGAACAAAAATTATTACAGCCGGTCATTATTGGCACGAAGACTGAGTACTTTATGGAATACCTCGGCTCAATTTTAAAATAATGTTCGTGCCAACTTTGGCAATAATTTTTAAACTTTTCTAAATCAATAACCTGCTTTAGATCTAAAACCAAATCAAATTTACCAATAAATTTTTTCTTATCTTTTGGTAAAATACATCCAGTCAAAATAGTTTTAAAAGCTGGGTTATTTTTTTTAATTTTATTAAGTTCACGCGCCCGGCCATAAAGCCTGTCCACCGCGGCCTGGCGTACAGAGCATGCCAGAAGCACAACCAAATCAGCCTGCACTTCGTTTTTTGCTGGCTTATAACCAATTTTTTCCAAAATAGCCGCCACACGTTCGCTATCTGATTTATTCATCTGGCAACCATGCGCGATAATAAGGTATTTTTTCTTAGTCATAAAGATATTCTAACAAAACTATAAATTATTGACAAACCGTCATTTTTTTGCTAAAATTCAAA
The DNA here is from genome assembly GCA_049322595.1 of Patescibacteria group bacterium. Lineage (GTDB taxonomy): Bacteria > Patescibacteriota > Patescibacteriia > XYB2-FULL-38-15 > XYB2-FULL-38-15 > JAHIRI01. The sequence goes on from JBMORR010000093.1 coordinate 5,199, forward strand.
TGTTAGTCATTAAATATAACTATATGTCAGAATTTAAAAAGGGGTATGAAGAACCGCGCCGCCCCGAGGCTGGCGATTGCCCTCACGGCAACAAAGAGACAGATTGTCCAGAGTGCTTAAAAGACGTTGAGGCCGCAGTTGAATCTTTAAAAAAAGCGCGAAAACCGAAGGATCTCGAAAAAAAATAAAACTAAAAATATAGTAAAAAAGACAGCTTTTATAGGCTGTCTTTTTTACTCTTGACAAATTTATGCTACTATTGTAAGGTAAGGGGTTCCCGGAAAGGAGTGTCACCATGGGTGACGTAGTAAGTATCTTTGCCGATGGACGACTTCATCGGCAATTCCTGGACCGGATAAAGAAACTAGACCTGGTTCCTCGTCACGGTTGTCTCTACCTCCGGCTAACCGCAACCGGAGACGTGGATTATTACTGGATCACCAGCCATGTGACTTTCCGCTTCATCGTAGATGGGGGCAAAAAAACGATGATCGGAAAATGCTGCGGGCTGGGGGATTTTTCCACCGAAGAAAATACCCACTACGCGAGGATTGAGTTCCGCGACCCCCAAACGGGCTGCGAAGAACCCCTTGGCAAGTGGGAAACTTTGGAAATTGTCTTCGTGGCTGGCAAGGAAGAAAAGTCATTCACAGAGACCAAGAAGGACAAGGAGGGCACAAGATCACTCGAGACCTGGAAAATCTAGTAGGGCGCACGGGACCGACGCTAAGAACCGCTTCGGTCCCTTTTTTAATTTTAACTTTATCCAGCTTGCGAAGGTTGACTTTTCTCTTTAAATAAGCTATAATTTTATGTTAAAATAAAATAATAATCCTTGATTAATATTTATGCCATTAACCTCCAAAGAAAAAATTACTACTCCGGAAATTGAAAAAATTCCCGCGCATATCGCGTTAACTTCCGAGGCATCAAAAAACCATCCCGATCGCAACGAGGATGCCGCTTTTATTGACGCAGAAAAAGAATTAGCCGGTATTTTTGATGGCATGGGCGGCGGTCTAGACGGAAAACAAGCCAGCGAATTGGCTGCTAAAGCATCTTCCGAAGAACTAGCTAAAGTTCCCGAAGGCGCTGACGCAAAAAAATGGCAAACGGCTATTAAAAAAGCCTTGGAAAGGGCGCAGGAAGAAGTTATAAAATTAGGCAACCAACTTTTTTTTGAACAATTAAACGATCCATTTATTGAAGCAACTTATAGAGATCAGTCTCAAGATAAAATACAAGAGTTGATCATAGAAAAAGGAAAGTCTCCCGCAGGAACAACGGCCTCTATTGTTAAAATGATTGAACGTCCGGATGGTGGCACCGACCTGGTATTTGGCCATACTGGCGATACTAGAATTTATGTTTTTAAAAGGGGCAAGGAATTAAAAAGATTAACAAAAGATCAAGGAGCCCTTGAAGAAGCCGTTCAAAATAACTATATTACACAGGAGGAGGCCGACTTCATTGATCAAGCAACTAGTAAAGAAGAAATAATCCAGAAATTCGGACCGGATCGAGGTAAAACTGTTGCCTTTTTATTTAAAGACTTGCGAAGAGGCGTAAAAAGCGCCCTTGGGCTTGCCGGAAGCGAATTTCAAACAGATGTTGAGCATTTAGAACCTGGTGACTTGGGGATTGTTACTTCGGATGGCATCCACGACAATTTAACCGACGAGGAAATTCGAGCTGAAATATTAAAAGGAGGAACGGCAAAAGAAATTTCCGCGCGGCTGGTTGAAACGGCAAAAAAACGTGTTGCTGGAAAAGTTTTAAGATCTAAAGAAGACGATAAAACTGCATTAGTTATAGAAATCCCAGAAGTGGTTGAGACCATGGAAGCAACAGAAGAACCATCCCTTGCGCCAGAGCAAGCGGCAAAAATTGAAGACGATTTAGGAAAACTTCAAGAAATGGCAAAATATCTTCAAAATTTATTAACCGTAGCAAAAACTCTGGAAAAGGGCTTAAAGCCACTTACCAGTAAAAAAAGAATTGAAGAAATTATGGGTTTGGGCGGCGCGAGAGGAGTTGAAGATACAATTTTTAAAACTCAATTGGAAATTCTTTCGGCCGAAAGGACTTTGGCTGAACATCGCGGCAATGTAGAAGTTATG
>JBMORR010000094.1:0-7205 GCA_049322595.1 Patescibacteria group bacterium
GCTTTTATTCAAATACTTATTTTATTAGCTGCTTACTCAGTCGTCATGATTAATCAGTAAAATATGGATAATTTTTCAATCATTAAAATTTTCATTCTTACAACACTTTCGTTTATAATGGCGATGTCGTGGACGCCGGCCCTGACCTATTTTTTATTTAAATATAAATTGGGAAAACAAATCAGGGATGAAAAGTCGGCACCGATAATGTCCTCGCTTCATAAAACAAAATCAGGAACTCCAACCATGGGCGGAGTTTTAATTTGGGTTACTGTTTTATTTTTAGCTTTATTCTTTTTTTATCTTGGCGAGTGGACCGGCTCGGATTTATTAAAGAAATTTAATTTTTTAACGCGGTCCCAAACACTTTTACCGCTAGGGGCGCTAGTCGCTTCGGCAATTGTGGGATTAATTGATGATTATTTAAACGCGCGAAAAATCGGCCCTAATGGCGGGGGATTTAGAATGCGCCATAGGCTTTTGATGTATACATTAATCGCAGTAGTCGGCGCTTGGTGGTTTTATTTTAAGCTTGATTGGCATACGATTCATATACCATTTTGGGGGAATTTTGATATTGGATGGTGGTATATTCCCATTTTTATTTTTATAATTGTTGCGACATCTTTTTCGGTAAATGAGAGCGATGGATTAGATGGTTTGGCCGGGGGATTGCTTTTGGCTTCTTTCGCCGCGTACGGCGCAATTGCTTTTGTTCAAGGAAAAATGGAATTGGCGGCGTTTTGTGGCGTGATAGTTGGTGCGCTATTAGCTTTTCTTTGGTTTAATATTAATCCCGCAAGATTTTTTATGGGCGATACCGGAGCAATGTCCCTTGGCGTCACGCTCGGCATTGTAGCCATGCTTACAAATTCAGTTTTACTTTTGCCAATCATTGGGTTCTTGTTTGCGGCAGAATCTGCTTCCGTGATTATTCAAATTATTTCTAAAAAAATCAGAGGAAAAAAAGTTTTTATTTCAGCTCCCATACATCATCACCTCGAAGCTGTTGGTTGGCCCGAGCCAAAAATCGTGATGCGTTTTTGGGTTATTGCCGGAGTTACTGCGGTCGTGGGTTTTATTATCTCGCTAATGGATATTGGTTTAAGATAAAAAAGTTTTTTGTTAATTATGAAAAAACCAGATTATGTTTTTATTGGTATTGTTGGTGCGCTTTTGGTTTTTGGATTAATGATGCTTTCGTCAGCAAGCTCTCCGGCGGCTTATGAAAAATTTGGTGATAATTATTGGTATTTAAAACATCAGATTTTTTTTGGTCTATTGCCCGGCCTTGGCGCATTTTTTTTAATGTCGCGGTTGGATTATAGAAAATGGAAGAGATATGCATTCCCATTTTTAATTATTTCCGTCGTGTTCCTGCTTCTAGTTTTTATACCGGGACTTGGGGCGGGTTACGGAAAAGCAAAAAGTTGGATAAACATTTTTGGCATGTCTCTCCAGCCGTCGGAAATTGTAAAATTAACTTTTTTAATTTATCTCGCCGCTTGGCTTGGTCCAAAGCGGGGTGGGAGGGAAATGCAAGAGGCGGGCACGAGCTTTATTCCTTTTGTAGTGGTTTTTGGTATCATCGCCATTTTGATGATTTTGCAGCCGGATATTGGCACTCTTTCGGTTATCGCGATAATTTCTGTAATTGTTTATTTTTCAGCTGGAGCTCCCATTTCTCATCTTGCCTGGATTTCTGGCGCGGGGGCCTTTTTATTTTTTCTTTTAGTAAAATTAGCACCATATCGTACGGCGCGCTTGATGACATTTTTGCATCCCGAACTTGATCCGCAGGGAGTTGGTTATCATATTAATCAAGCCCTGCTTGCGATTGGGTCTGGAGGATTTTTTGGCTTAGGTCTTGGTTTATCCCGGCAAAAATTTCAATATCTGCCTGAGGTTGCCGGGGATTCAATTTTTGCCGTGATGGCAGAAGAGCTCGGGTTTTTCTTTATGACTTTGTTCGTCGTAGCTTTGGTTTTTTTGGCAATCCGCGGATTTAAAATATCTAAAAATGCCCCAGACGGTTTTGGCCGGCTCTTGGCGATTGGCATTACAAGTTGGTTTGTTTTGCAGTCATTTATAAACATTGGAGCAATGCTCGGAATTTTGCCTTTAACCGGAATTCCTTTGCCCTTCGTAAGTTATGGCGGAACGGCATTAACGGTGTGCCTTACCGCGGCAGGAATCATGGTAAATATTTCTAAATATTCCAGAGAGTAAGTTATGAAAAAATATATTTTAACAGGCGGAGGGACAATGGGGTCGGTGACGCCGCTTTTGGCTATAGCTGAAGAGCTAAAAAAGCGTGAAGATGGCGTGAAGTTTTTGTGGATTGGGACAAAAAATGGTCCGGAGAAAAAAGTTGTTGAGTCGTTTAGTATAAAATTTACAAGTGTGCCGGCGGGGAAGTTGCGGCGATATTTTTCCGGTTGGAATTTTTTAGCGCCGTTTTTGCTCGCGGCAGGATTTTTTAAATCTCTTTGGCTGATTTTTAAATTTAAACCAAAAATGATTTTGTCGGCCGGAGGATTTGTGGCCGTGCCGGTTATTTGGGCTGGTTGGGTTTTGCGCGTTCCAAGTTTTGTCCATCAAGAAGACTTGCGCCCGGGCCTGGCAAATAAGCTGACCGTCGGGTTTGCAAAAATTATAACAGTAACCTTCTCGGAATCTTTAAAATATTTTCCCAAAGGAATTATAGTGGGAAATCCGGTGCGTCCAGAAATTTTTTCGGGAGACAAAGAGCGCGCTGTACAGAATTTAAATTTAGAAAGAGGTTTGCCCATAGTTTTTATTTTGGGGGGAGGAACGGGAGCTATCAGTTTAAATAAAATTGTTGTTGCGGCAGCGCGTGAACTTGTAAGGTTTTGTCAGATTATACATATGACTGGCGGGAGAATTGATGAATCATTGCGAGCAGAAATTGAAAACATAAAAAGAGAGACTGCGAGATATCATACCGCAGAATTTTTTGGGGAAGAATTACCAGATATTTTTTCTGCGGCAGATCTGGTAATTTCCCGCGCTGGAATGGCGACGCTTACGGAATTGGCGGTGCTTGGCAAACCGACAGTTTTAATTCCAATTCCCAAAAGCCATCAAGAGGATAATGCTTATTATTTTAAAAAACAAAATGCGGTTGTATTTTGGAATGAAGAAGATTTAACGCCGGAAAATTTTTTCGTGGGGATACAGGATTTATTAAACAATAGAGTAGAATTGGAAAATTTAAGCAGAAATATAAAAGAAACAATGCCGGCAGACGCGGCGCAAAAAATAGCTGATCAGATTTTAAAATAGACAAAAAGAAAAGGACAGAAATTGGCAACCCTTCCTCCTCGGATGGGTTTTTCTGTCCTTGTGGGAATCCTAACGCTTGATGGCGACGACGCGATTCCTGCCCGCGCGTTTGGCGCGGTACATCGCCATGTCGGCGGCATGGATCGTTTGGGCCGGCTGTTCGGGGCGGCACCACTCGGCCACGCCGATGCTCACGGTGATGTTGAGCTTTTGTTCGTCGATTTCGAACGGCGTCTCGGCGATCGCCCTGCGCAACCGTTCGGCGGCGACCGAGGCCTGCTCTAGGGTGTTGTTGCGGAGAACCCCGAGGAACTCCTCGCCGCCATGTCTGCCAATCATGTCGTAGTCCCGCAGAGTTTCGCGGAAACGCCTTGTGAGCTCGATGAGCACGGTGTCGCCGAATTCGTGGCCGTGATTGTCATTCACCGCCTTGAAGTGGTCGATGTCAAGGAAGAGAACTGAAAGCGGTGTGCCATAACGACGGGCGTAAGCTACTTCTGCCTCGACGACTTCGTCAATTTTGTAGCGGTTGGGCAAGCTGGTCAGGGAATCAACTCCGACCAATTCTCGCAATCTTGCGTTTTCGGATTGGAGAGCTTCGCCCTCTCTTTGAAGCTTTTCGTTTTCGACCCGGAGAGTTTTGTTCTCATCCATGAGCAGGGAGACTTCAGCTCCGAGCCCCTGGATCATCTGCCGATCCCCCGCGAGCGCTCTATAGGCCGCTTCGAGCGCCAGTTTTTTTTGGCCCTTTCCTCCCATGGATATCTCCTTTCGTAGCTCGAAGAGATTTTATTGATCGCGACTTTTGATTTTAGGATAAAGGTTTGTTTTTGTCAAGGTGAATATAAAAAAATTTCCCCTAAGGGAAATTAAAAGTTTTTAAAGTTTGATGGTGACCCGGCTGGGGCTCGAACCCAGGACCCACTGCTTAAAAGGCAGTTGCTCTACCAGCTGAGCTACCGGGCCATCGTAATATAATAAAAATAAATAAAAAATAACAGACTGAGTTGCGAATGGTCGTTTTATCCTTAATTTGATATAATAATATCAAGGTATTTTATTTTTGGCAAGAGCTTTTATGAAAATTGCCATGATTGGCCAAAAGGGCATCCCTTTTACCAGGGACGGAGGGGTCGAACGGCACGTAGAAGAATTATCAGTTGGACTTGTCGCGCGTGGCCACGAGGTTCTTGTTTATGTCCGCCCTCGATTTATTATAAATGGCCAAAAAATTTATAAAGGCGCGCGATTGGCTTCTCTTCCCTCAATTTCCACAAAAAATTTAGATACAATTTCTCACACTTTTTTAGCGACGATTCATGTTCTTTTTAAAAAAGTTGACATAATTCATTATCACGGAGTCGGCCCCTCAACTTTGGCTTGGATTCCGAGGATTTTTAAACCCCGTACAAAAATTATCGTGACGTTTCATAGCATTGATCGTTTTCATAAAAAATGGGGAAAGTTCGCAAGGTGGTACCTTGGTCTTGGAGAATGGACGGCATGCCATTTCGCGCATAAAACTATTGCTGTTTCAGAATCAATCCAAAAATACTGCAAGAAAAAATTTAAAAAAAATTTGGTTTATATCCCGAATGGCGTTACTCCGGAAAAAATTTTCGGTGAGGACAAAATAAAGCAGTTTGGCTTGAAAAAAAATTCATACATTCTAACAGTGGCCCGGCTTATCCGCCACAAGGGAATACATTATTTGATTCAGGCTTACCGCAAAATAGAAAAAAATTTTGGAGATGATCCGAAAAATTGGCCTGGTGGAAAAATAAAAAAATTAGTAATTGTTGGCGCGCCGAGTTTTACCGACGACTATTACGCTTACCTAAACCAACTTGCTGAACAAAGCCCAAATATTATTTTTACGGGTTTTCAGGTGAGCGAACCTTTAAAACAACTTTTTGCTAATGCCTATCTTTATGTCCATCCGTCAGAAGCAGAAGGACTTTCCATTACGATTTTAGAAGCAATGTCATTTGGTACATGCGTTTTAATTAGTAATATTCCGGAAAATATGGAGACAATTGACCACTCGGGGTTTTCCTTTGAGACAAAAAACATTGACGATCTCTACGAAAAATTAATTTATCTTTTCAATGTTCCCGAGATTGTGGATAGTCGGGGAGAACGAGGGAAGGAATTTATTAAGAAAAATTTTAATTGGGACAAAATTATAATAGAAACAGAAAAAACATATAAAAAATAAATAATAATTTTTAAAAATATTTATGCACAATTCTTTTTCGCTGGGGCGGATAAAAAATATAGAAATAAAAATCCACTATTCATGGTTTTTGATTTTATTTCTCATAGTTTGGTCGCTTGCCAGTTTTTATTTCCCCCAAAATTACCCCGGCTGGACGGAGACAGCGTATTGGTTATCCGGGGGAATTGCGGCATTTTTACTTTTTTTATCGGTATTGCTTCACGAGCTTTCCCATTCGCTTATTGGTAAAAGGAGAAATATTATTGTAAAAAGCATAACCCTATTTATCTTTGGCGGCGTAGCAGAAATGGTAAGCGAGCCCAAAAAACCAGCTGACGAATTCGATATGGCGATTGCTGGTCCGGTCGCAAGTATTATTCTTGCCGGTATCTTTTGGGGTATTTCAAGTTTTGAAATCGGAGTTGCCGGTACGGCTATTGCCAGTTATCTTTTTTTAATCAACGTAATCTTGGCAGTCTTTAATTTAATACCAGCTTTTCCTCTTGATGGTGGAAGAATTTTCCGTTCGGCCCTCTGGGCAAAATTTAAAGACATCGAAAGGGCGACGCGCCGCGCGGTTGGCGTAAGTCGTTTTATTGCCTTTCTCTTTACTCTTTGGGGGATTAAACTTCTTCTAGAAAATAATTTTTTAAGCGGTCTTTGGGTAATTTTGATAAGCTGGTTTCTTCTCCAAGCCGCAGGGTCTAGCTTAAGGCAACAGAGAATGGAAGAAGTATTATCACGATTTAATATCGGGCATATTATGGAAAAAGATTTTAAGAGCGTTCCGCCCAATATGCTGCTTAAAGATTTGGCAAAAGCCTTTTTAGATTATAAGCAAGGGGGATTTCCTGTTGAGGAAAACGACCATCTCCTTGGCATTATAACCATTGAAGATTTAAGAAAGTTACCACGGACGAAGTGGGCTAAAACCAAAGTGGGAGAAATTATGACAGAAGCAGAAAAACTTTTAACGCTTCATCCATCTGACACGGCTTATGACGCTTTCTTAAAAATGGCAAATAATGAATATGGCCGTTTGCCAGTCGTAGAAAACAATAAAGTCGTTGGCCTTGTTACAAGAAATTCTATTATTTTGCTTTTAGCCATTAAATGTGAAAATTGTATTTAATAATCAAAAATATGATTAATCAAAAATTATTTCAGCAGTTAAAAAAAGATTTTGAGTTTTATGGAGAAGAGAGGAGAAAGTTGATCGCGGTTTCCAACGAAGCTCTAACGAAATCAAAGCAAGCTATCTTTTCTTTTCATAGAGATGATTTAAAGAGTGGTAACTCTTTACTTACTGAGGTGGAAAAAATTTTTCAGGATCTGGAAAAGAAATTCAAGCAAGAGCCGGAATTGCGTTACGAAGGCGCGTACCGTGCGGCGCTTGAAGAATATGTTGAAGCAAAATTTTTCGGAAGATTTTTAGAGGATGGAAAAATAGATTTTATAAAAGGCGCAGAAATTGATGCCGATACCTATTTGGGCGGGCTTTGTGATTTCACTGGAGAACTTGTCCGGAAAGCGGTGCTTGCGGCAACAGATAAAAAATTTAAAAAAGTTGAGGAGTTAGCAGCCAGCATTCGCGATGTGATCGGAGAGTTGATTAAAATGAATTTAACGGGATATTTGCGGACAAAATACGATCAGGCAAAAAATAATTTGCGGCGGGTGG
>JBMORR010000095.1:0-6865 GCA_049322595.1 Patescibacteria group bacterium
ATTTTTTGCCCATTTCTTTAATTTTTTCGCTGATTGCCTCCATCTCTTCCTCGGTATATTTTCCAGGAATGATGTACAATAATTCGTAGTGTTTCATAAAACTATTTAAGTTTAAAGTTTCTAAAAGTTTAGCATAAGACTAAAATTTGTGCAAGATTGTGCTATAATAAAACTAAAATCCGACCGCTAATCGGAAATTAACAAAATATGCAATACTTCTTTATTTTAGGCAGAAATCCAACTTTGTCAAGCGCAGAATTAATCTCTGTTTTGGATAAACAGACAAGTTTTACCTTCGTTTCAGACGAAGCTATTATTGTCTGTCCCCCAAAAGAGATCCCTGCCGAGGAGATTATGCCTCGCCTGGGTGGCATAATTAAATTTGGGGAAATCATTGAAGAATCAGAAGAATTTTCGGCTGAAGATATTGCTAAAATTTTGAAAAATTCTTTGGCTAAAAAAATATACTTTGGCTTTAGTTTTTATAAACTTGAAAAAATCGATACGACTGATTTTAAGAAAAAAAACCAAAAAATAAAAAATTTGGCTATGCCGATAAAAGATTTGCTTAAGGACATAAAGATTCAAGCCAGGTGGGTAACTTCAAAAGAAAATAACCTTAGTTCAGTAGTGGTAAAGAAAAATAAACTCCTCGCGGAAAACGGCGCTGAATTGGTTTTTCTAATTGGGAAAGGAAAAATGTATCTTGGAAAAACTCTGGCTGTTCAGGAATTTGAAGATCTGAGCTTCCGCGACTTTGGCCGGCCAGCCAGAAGTATGCGGGTCGGGCTTATGCCGCCAAAACTTGCTAAAACAATGTTAAATTTGGCACAAGTAAATAAAGATTCTACGATTTTAGATCCTTTCTGTGGCTTTGGAACAATTTTGGAAGAAGCCCTGCTTTGGGGACATAAAAACTTAATTGGTTCAGATATCAATCCAAAGACTCTGGAAGGGGCAAAAGAAAACCTGGAATGGCTGAAAAAAAATTATCAGTTGCCAATCGCTGATTATAAATTGTTCGAATACGATGTGCGCCATATTTCGAAAAACTTGCCGCCGCGTTCTATTGATGCCATTATTACCGAGCCATATCTCGGTCCTCCTCTTCGAGGAAATGAAACTCCTGAAAAAATCCAGGAAATTATAGAAGAACTCTCCAGTCTTTACCTTGCTGCTTTTGGGGAATTTAAAAAAATATTAAAACCAGACGGCCGAGTCGTCATGCTTTTCCCAGTTTTCCATACCATAAAGCAAGACTTCTTTTTGCCGATATTGGATAAAATAAAAAAAATCGGCTTTTCTGTAACCGATCCCCTACCCGAAAATTTAAAACAATACTCCTTTTTGAAAACTACTCCGAGAAAATCAATTCTTTATTTCCGACCCGACCAACTCGTCTGGCGAGAAGTATTGATTTTTAAACTTGATTGAATTTTTAAAATTTTAAAATCTTCCCCTCCCTTTTTGCGGGGAGATTTTTATTATACATTAAATCTAAATTCTACCACATCACCATCTTTCATTGTATATTCCTTACCTTCCAATTTAATCAACCCTTTCTCTTTTGCTCCCGCATCGCCACCGGCATTCAATAAATCTTTCCAATTAATAACTTCTGCCGCAATGAAACCTCGTTCAAAATCCGTATGAATTTTTCCTGCGGCGCCAGGCGCAAGTGTGCCTCTAACAATTGTCCAAGCATGCGCTTCTTTCGGTCCAGCCGTAAAAAAAGTAATTAAATTCAATTCGTGATAACTCGCTCTTATTAATTTATCCAAACCAGATTCCTCCAAGCCAAGCTCTCTTAAATAATTTTTTGCTTCTTCCGGCGCAAGCTCTGCCAGCTCTGACTCGATTTTTGCCGAAACTAAAATAACTTTTTCCGGATCAAGGGATAAATTAAATTTTTCCAAAATATCTTTCTTATCTGCCTTCAAATCATTTTCCGCAACATTTAAGGCATAAAGCGTCGGCTTTAATGTCAATAAATTTAATTCTTTAATCAAAAATTTTTCTTCTTCGTTGAGCCCAAGCTCCGCAGCCATTTTCCCCGCCTCTAATCCTTGTTTAATTTTTGAAAGAATTTCATTTGTCTTGATAAGCGCCGCTTCTTTTTTTCCCTTTAACTCGCCTTCCAAACTTGCTAGACGTTTTTTTACTGTTTCCTGATCAGCAAAAATCAATTCTAAATTTATAACTTCTAAATCTGAAATTGGATTAATTTTTCCATCAACGTGAATCACGTTTGAATCTTCAAAAGCGCGAATAACCTGGCAAATAGCATCCACTTCTCTGATGTGCGACAAAAATTTATTTCCTAACCCCTGGCCCTCATGAGCACCCTTTACCAATCCAGCTATATCCACAAACTCTATAACAGTCGGCACAATTTTAGCCGAATTATACAAATCAGATAAATTTTGCAAACGAAAATCGGGCACAGCAACTGTGCCAACGTTTGGTTCGATTGTGCAGAATGGATAGTTGGCAATGTCTACTTGTTTGCGAGTTAACGCTTTAAAAAGTGTAGATTTCCCCACATTTGGCAAGCCAACAATTCCTACTTTAAAAGACATATTTAAAAATTAATAATCAACTAAAATCTCCCGCCGGAATTTATGGTGGACCTAGAGGGAATCGCACCCTCGACTCCTCCATGCCATGGAGGCGTTTTACTACTATACTATAGGCCCAAAACCATAAACCCAGGCGGGAGATTGTTTAAGAATACAACAGATTATATTTTTGTCAACCAATTTTATTGTGCTGGCGCTGCCTCGGGAATAGGTGTCGGCAAAGCCGCAGGCTCTCCGGCTGACGAATTTTTTAAAGACTCAATTTTTTGTTTGACGGTTTCATTGTCTGGATTAGTCTTTAAAATTTCTTCTAACTGATCTCTTGCTAAATCCCTTTTGCCCTGTTCTTCATAAATTGCCGCTAAATACCAGCGCGCATTAGCGAATTTCGGTGCTAACTTAATTGCGTTTTCTAATTCAGAAGCGGCTTTATCCAGCTCTTTATTTTGCGCATAGAGCAAGCCTAGCTGAAAAGCGACACCAACATCATTTGGTAAATCGGCTGCGATTGTTTCTAATTTCTCAATGGCTTCTTTTGTTTTTCCCTGCCTGCTATAAACCATTGCTAACTCAAAGTGAGCCGGTGCGTAATCCGCTTTTGTCGTTATCGCCTTGTTAAGCTGTTCTTCTGCCTTAGCTAAATTTTCTTTAACCTTTGCCTCGGCATCGGCTTTAACTTTATCATCCTTTGATTGAAGGCTAGGCGCGAGCAGATCGGCTATTGCTGTATAAGTTTTGCCAAGTTCGGTGAAAAAATACGGATTTGCCGGTTCGAGCTCAATTGCCTTTTGCCATGAACTCACAGCCCATTCATCAGCTCCGGGTATTATCGGCATAATCGTTTGATAAATTGAGGCTAACGTCGCCCAATTAGTTGAATTTTTTGGAGAAATTTCTGTCGCGCGCTTTGCGACATTGATATCTGCCGCGACAAGTTCTTGAATTTTTCTGGCGCCCTCCTCTGTCGGCGCGGCTAATAATTCTTGATTAATCTGGGCCTGCAAACTTTGGGCTAAATTTCTCAAATAAATATCATTGCGTTGGCTTAAAGATGCGGCCTGATTTAAAAGCTCTGTTGCCTTGCTTAGGTCTTGTCCTTCGTTAAAGGAATTTATTGCTTGAACAAACTTCGCGTCAGCGGCGTATCGTTCGCCAACAAGATAAAAAGAAGAAACCGTAATTATCAAACCTACCGCCAAAAGAAAAGAGAGAACCAAAGAAACTCTCGGAGCGCTGCCTAAAGAAATTTCCCAAAATTTATGCGAAGTTATAACCACTAAAATAGCCGTTAAAACCCAAAAAGAAAATTCTAATGTTAGGTTTGAAGAGTAAAGAATTTTTCCAAGAAGCAGGGCTAGCCAAGCCGACCCAACAGCTAGTTGATTTAACCACAACGCGCCCGATTTTTCTTTAAGTAAATTTGAAATGAATAAATATCCGACAAAAACAACTATGAATATCCATGAAATTATGCCGAAAAGGCCTGTGGTCGTGAGCATTGTTAAAACCCTTGAAGCAGAACGATCAAATTTAACATCCCACAACTGAGTTTCGTTCACTCCTTCTGGTTTATACTTTGCATAATCAAAAACAAACGTACTTGGACCAGAACCCAAAAGCGGAGCTTCTTGTAAAGTCTGACGAGCAATACTGCTGCTTGCGGAAACAGATGGCATAATTTCTGCCGGCAAACGGGAAACAATTGGCGTATTGATAAAAAATAACAAAACCGCAACAACAAAAGCCGCCATTGGCAAAGCCAACCAGCCTAAATTTTTAATTTCGTGAGCCCTGATCGTTACAAAAGCCAACACAACCGCGATGGCCGGAACAAAAATTGCCCAAACAATCCAATTATCAATTGTCGCTAAAAGGAATAACATTAACGCGGCGAAAACAGCCATTACAACTTTTATAACTAAATTTTTCTTACTAGCCCTGCCCTTTTCTACTTCACCTCCTAAAAATAGAGGGCAGAGTAAAACGAAGGCGGTCGCGAGAAAAACTCCTAATCCATTTAAAGTACCGATCGAATTTAAGGCTTGACCGGGGACTAACTGGGGAGGAAACACTCCTAAAAAAACAAATACTGTCCATGTAGCAACTAGGCCGGCACCTAAAAGAAATGAATAAAGCAAGTTTTTTACCGCTTTTATATCACGAAAATTATTAATGATAACAAAATATAAAACAACAAAACAAAAAACCGTAACAAGACCCTCTTTTTCTAGCCCTGAAGCTCCGATAAAACTCCTGATTTTATCCAAAGAAAAAACTGTCGATAAAGTATAAATAGCAACATATATAAAAATAAGGACATTCAAAAAGCTTCGGCGCCAAACAACCTGCCTTGAAGCAACCATCTTCCCAAGCCAGGCAAGTCCGGCCAAAAGCGTCAGGATAACTAATAAATTTTGTTTATTAAAATCCAAAATCTCAAAAGTCCATGGCAGAAAAAATACAGGCAAAACAAAAACTAAAAGCGAAAGGCAAATTTTTATAAATTTGTCACAAATGTTTGCGATTGTGTTCATAGTTAGATTTTACTTTCCCCAAAAGACTCACTTTTAGGAATAAGCTGTTTAATTTAATTAGTTAATTATAACACAAAATTTATTTTTAAGAAAATCGTCCACAAAAATTAAAGCAATAAAAAATCCGGCATCTGGGAGAAAATCGTTCTTCACAATTTCTACCAGATGCCGGTACGAGCTACGGCCGTGATTCGGCAAGCCAGTCGCCATCGCCGCCAGCCGCAGAAGTCCACGTGCCGGAGATGCGGGCGACCCCTCCGATTCTCGGAGGAGTCCAGGCCCCGCGGAGGTCCATCCGGACCGAATCGTCCGAGAGCAGACGAACCTCTCCCTCGGCCGAAACGGTGCCGACGAACTCTTGCCAGATGCGATCCGGCCGATCAGGGTACCAGTCATAGCCGACGAGGTTTCCTTCCTCGTCTTGGTCGAGATGAAGAAGGAGACGGTCGTAAATCCGGTTGTGTAGCACGAGATCGTAATCCCCATTCAAGTTGGGAAAGAGCCGGAGTGCGACCGGAGCGCAAAACTCGTCCACTTCCACCGTCATGCTCGCCGGGAAGTACCCGAGAGCCGAAGCGGCGAAAGTGTGCTCGCCCATCGCGAGTTCCACTGCTCCGCCGTCGACCGAGACGTCGTCCACCGTGATCACGGCGCCGATCGCGTTCGTGGTCACCGCGACCACGCATGTCTCGAGGGGTGCGTCATCGGTGCCATAGTTCTGGTAGCTCCCGTAACACCCGATCGAAGCGAACATCGCGCACACCGCGATCTTCTTCATTTGTCAAACCCTCCTTGTCCCGCGTGCTGGCGGAACGGCTTGTTCACTAAGTGAATATCACCTGAAAATGGCTGATTTAAGCTATTTTCACCTAATCTCCACTTCTTAATTTTACAATTTATAATAACATAATTTTATGCTTTTGTCAATCTTAGATAAAAAATCCGGCACCTGGCAAAAAACGTTCTTCACGATTCTTGCCAGATGCCGGTACGAACTCATGGCCGGCCCGGACAGTCCGACGGGCAGTCGTACAATCGACACAGATTGTCGATGTCCGCCGCAGTCGGTTCCGCTTCCCAGAACTCGGGCGGAGCCGCGTCTGTCCCCATCACGGAGGGCTCCGCGTCGTTGTGATCAAGCCCCAACGCGTGGCCCATCTCATGGATGGCTGTCTTTTTGATGAACTCCAGGTTGAATTGGAATACGAAGTCTTCCCTTGCCTCTTCCTCGGAAAGACATCGGGTGACTTCGCCCTCTCTACTGTAGAAGCAAACCAGGTCGTCGACGGAACGGACCCATGCGGCCCTCATTACCAGGATATCTCCGCAGAAATACCCTTGGAAGCCGCCCTCCATCTCGAGGTAATCCTCGATATCGGGGGTCATATCGATCTGGGAGAAGGGGTACACCACATCCTTGTGGTCGTTTAGTTTCGGACGAGTCCAACCGCCGTCGTGCGGCTCGTAGCCCTCGTCCTGAAAAAGATCCAGACAGGTCATCCTTTCCCAGACCTCGGCCGCCTCGCGAAGAAACTCATCCTCCGGATTGGACCAGGCCGTGGACAGGTAGTAGTCGAACGGCTCGGGATTCTCGTCGAACTCCGCCCCGAAGCAACCCGCGATGACGAACATCGCGCACACCGCGATCTTCTTCATTTGTCAAACCCTCCTTGTCCCGCGTGCTGGCGGAACGGCTTGTTCACTAAGTGAATATCACCTGAAAATGGCTGATTTAAGCTATTTTCACCTAAT
>JBMORR010000096.1:0-6837 GCA_049322595.1 Patescibacteria group bacterium
TAAAAGTTCCATACTCCCAATAACCATTTAAATTGCCTTCCTGCAAAATCAATCTTGTTTGCCAAGGTAAAAGAAAAACAAATAGATATAAACCGTATTCAATTATTTTTTCCAAAATCTTCATGGCTGTTTATTAATTTGGCTAATTTTTCCTCCCACATTTTTTTATACTCATCCCGCCGGTCGTTGGAATGAAACTTTAAAACTTTGTCAGTAATAACTACCTTGCTGTCGAGATTGGCCATAGCTCTCAAATTTTTGGGGAGTATCTTGAGCTGTAACCAATGAAAAAATTTTTCCATAAATCCGGCCGCACCTGGAAAATAAATTTTATCGTTTTTCGCCTTTCCCCCTTTGGGAAAAACATTGGGTAAAAATTTTTTAACCCAATTATTAGATTGCCAAAAATTTTGATAAACGCCACCAGAATCAAAGAGCGGCTGAAGTTGCGCAATCCAATATACTAAATATACGTCTGGGGCGGAAATAGATAGCGGTTCCAGATTAAGCGAAGTCTCATCAACAAAAAAACTTAAGCAAATTTTATCTTTATTACTTTTCCTGTTTGGCCGCAGACCAAAAAACTGCAGAAATCCTGCCGCCAAAAAACGTGTTGTCCAGATCTTATTTGGCGTTGTAACAATAAAAAAATCTATATCACTTTCTTCTCTGGCATTTGCCCAAGCAAGACTGTTACAAATCGCAATCATTTTTATTCCCGGGATAAACTTTAAAAATCTGGCGACTTTTCGGGCTCTTTTTATTTTTTTCGCCCCCAAAACATATCTTGCCTCACGAAGTTCTACTAAATCGCCCCGATTTTTTAAAAAATAAAATCCCTGGCGACTTTCCACCAGAGATTTTATTAATTGATTATTTTCCAACTCTTTCCAAATCGTACCAACGCTTAGTGAATTCCCGCCAAAGTCTTTTTCATAGAGCCATTTCCAAATTTCTACAATTGTTAACGGGTAGTCAAAAACATCAAAATAGGCAATGGTCGCCAAAATAGATTTTTCCAAATTATTTTGAACATTCTCCATTGATTTTTGAAATACTTAAACGACTTCCAAGAGCCGTCGCGTTCTTTTCTATTCCCTGAATAATTCTTTCTCCGCCAAGTTCCTTGACCGAAGCGTCGTCTACTATCATTTTATTTTCATCTAAAAATATCACCTGGTTCCGATTGATCATTATTTCTCCGATTTCTTCGGATAATAATTTACTGATTAAATTCCTGCTTTTGATAATATAACGCAAAATAGTTTGAGTTTCACTTTCGATCTCAAAACTTCTAACTTTTCCTAAAAGTAAGCCACTTTTAGTTTGAACTGGCAGGCCGATTAAATTTTTATGACTTATTATCATAAACGATTTTCAGCCAAAATTAAGAAACTGCTGGTTGTTTTTCGTCAATCTTTTTATCTTTTTTAAAATAAAAATATTGCTGAATGACAGTTAAAAGCGTCGTTAAAAACCAATAAAAAGTAAGACCTCCGGGCAAAGTCGCGCCGATAAAAACCGTAATGGCTGGCATAAAATACATCATTTGCTTATTCATCATAGCTGTCATACTCTCATCTTTTGACCCCGGAACTTTTGGAGCTGGCTTAGCTCTCGGCATCATTTTCGCCTGCCAAAACTGCGCCGCGCCGGCGAGGATTGCCAAAATTATGTTTGGCTTAGAAAGATCGAGAAATCCCATGGAAACGGCATTGATGTGACCCGGATTAGCTATAAAGGAATAAAGATTTTCCAAACCTTGAGAGCTCAGGCCGTGTATAAAAACTTGATATACGGCGATTAAAAATGGCAGCTGAATTAAAACCGGGAAGCAGGAAGATAAGGGATTAACTTTATGTTCCTTGTACACATTCATCATCGCCTTTGACATTTCTTCCTTTTGGTCTTTATATTTCGCTTTTATTTCATCCATCTTCGGCTGAAGCTCGGCAAGCGCTTTTTGGGCGCGAATTGCCTGAAGAGAAAATGGGTAAAGAATCAATTTTATAAAAATTGTTAAAATTACAATTGCTATACCAATATCATGACCGGGAATAACATTGTAAAACCAAACCAATAAGTTAAAAAGTGGCTGATAAAAAATCGTGTTAAAAAGTGTAATCACAAGCAAATATATTAATAATTATACTTGGTGTTTAACTTATTATTTTGATTCTTCTTCTGTTTTTTCTTCCGGCGCCTCTATTTCTTCTTTTTTATCTTCATTATTTTTGTCCCGATCTTCAACAGATTCCTTTGGCGAGATTTCTTTTTCTTCTGCTTCTGCCTTGGTCGCCCCCTCCTCTTCTGCCGTCGTACTCTCACCGCCGCCAATATTAATTTTCCAGCCGGTTAACTTAGCGGCCAAACGAACGTTCTGCCCGCCGCGACCAATCGCTAAAGAAAGCTGATCCTCTTTGACTTCTACAAAAGCGGATTTTTCCTCCTCATTAGTCTCAATGTTAGATATTTTAGCCGGGGAAAGGGCGTTTATAATAAAATCCTTAACATTATCGCTCCATTGAACAACATCAATTTTTTCACCGTTTAATTCGTTGATAATTGTCTGTATGCGCGTTCCTCTTTGACCAATGCATGAACCGATTGGATCAATATTTTCATCCTCAGTCGAAACGGCAACTTTAGATCGCGATCCGGCCTCTCGGGCAATCGCCTTAATTTGCACCACGCCATTAGCAACTTCTGGAATTTCAAAAGTAAAAAGTTTACGAAGAATCTCCGGATGGGCGCGAGAAACAATAATCTGCGGTCCCTTGGTTGTCATAGTTACTTCCCTTAAATAAAATTTCATGCGCGACCCTGGCGTATATTTTTCTTTTTCAATTTGTTCTTCCGGCGGCAAGAGGGCGGCTACATGACCAAGATCAATCAAAACCATTTTCCCCTCAGCTCGCTGTACAACTCCCTGTAAAATCTCTCCTTCCCTGCCCTTAAATTCATTGTATAATGTATCTCTCTCAGCCTCTCTTAATTTTTGGATAATCACTTGTTTTGCAGTTTGCGCGGCCATTCTGCCAAACGCCCCTGGTACCTCGAGTTCTGTCTTAATTACTTCATCTAATTTTGCATCCGCCTTTAACGTTTTAGCCTCAGTAAGACTTAAATTCAATTTGGGGTTAAATTTTAATTCTTCTTCCTCTTCGGATTCTTCAATCCTTTCTTCTCTTTCTTTTTTTTCTTCAGGCAAACCCTCCTTTATCCTTTCTTCTCTTTCTTTTTTTTCTTCTTCATATTTAGCGGCAAGTTCATCTGCCACTACGGTTTTGACATCAAATACTCTAAAATCTCCGCTCTCAGGATTAAATTCAACTTTAATATTCTGATTTTTTGTACCAAAATCCTTCCGGTATGCTGCTGCCAGCGCCGCTTCAATAGTCTCGATAACTGATTCTGGTTTAATATTTTTTTCCTCGCAAATTTGTTTGATTGCCTGATAAATAGGTGACGCCATAATTTCTATTTTTACTTTTACTTATTAAATAACTAGTCCGGAAAGAACTAGTTACATTTATATAATAACACGCAATAATAAATAAGGCAAGTATTACCACCCAACAATATCTTTCCCGTGGCGCAAATTAACGAGCTGGCCATCTTGGCCCACTTCTATCCCAATCACGTCAATACGATAATCTTTCTCGTATAATTCGTGTGAGGAGAGATATTGCTCTGCTACCAAGGCTAACTTATGTTGTTTTCTCTTGTTAATTGCTTCTTCTGGATGGCCGAATGCCAGACTTTTTCTGGTTTTTACTTCAATAAAAACTATCGTATCCCCATCTTCTGCGATAATATCTATTTCCCCTCCGCGAATCCGGTAATTTTGACTAATAATTTTATATCCTCTTTTCCCCAAAAAATCACAGGCAAAATTTTCTCCAAGTTTTCCCAACTCCCGACGATCCGCTGACATTATCTTTAGTTCAAATATTTAAGATACTTTTGTTTTCTCTCCAAATCATCTTTTTCTTTTTGCATTTTTTTAATAGCGTAAAGAGAAATAAAAACTATCCAGACAACTAAACCAATAAACCACAATAAAAACCAAAAACGACTACCTAAAAGGTATATCTGTTCGTAACTGAAAAATAGCAAGACAAAACCAACCACACCCATTGTAGAAAACATTTTTTTTAATTTTCTAAAAAGTTTTGCCAACGGCGGATTTTGTTTTTTCGTCTTAGCCAAAAAACCCAAAACAATTGCTGTCGCTAAAAACACCCCGAATCCAGCTGCTAAGATAATTGTTGTCTGTTTGCTGGGCGCTGTTGGCCGGAGAGCAAACCAAAAATGTAAATCTAATAACCTGCCAAAATTAATCATAGTCACTTTTTTATTTTATTTTTAATTTCTATTTAGAGAAAACTAAGCCGTAATGGTACGGTCCGGCCTTGAATTCCTTAACTTCGGTTAAACCGTGGGCCGACGCCATTTTCCTTACCACGTCCTTATTGAGGCGACGATCAAGCGGCGGGCCAAGCGGCGCGGCCAAAAGCCCCCAGTCTACAACCGCGATTTTTCCGCCTTTTTTTGTTAGTCTCACTGCTTCCCGAAAAACCTCTTCCCTTTTGGGAATTTGGAAAAGGGAGTTGGCTAAAAGTGTCAAATTGAGACTCCCCTCCTTGATATCTGTTGCTCCATAAATTTCAAGATTTGACCAAACTGTTTCAACATTTGCTACCCCCTCAAGTCTTGCTCTTCCCTTTACTGCTTCAAGAACTGACTTCAAAAGATCAACAGCGTAAACTATTCCTTTCTCTCCGACGATTTTTGCCGCAGGGATAACGAAGTGCCCCGCTGCCCCACAACCCAAGTCCGCCATCTTCTCGCCAACGCCGAGTCCAACCTGTTCAAAAATAAAATAGGGATCAAGTAATTTATTCCCGCCAGAAATTTTTAAAACTTTTGTTTCTTCGGGCATAAAATTTAAAAATTAATTATTTTTTAAATTCAACGTTGCCCAAATAGGGGACCGAAGATTGCGAAGAGTAAACCCTCAATCATTCCCGTCATAATCATCAGGGAAATGAGAATCGCCAGAATACCAAGAAGTTTATAAAAAATCCGCGTTCCCCCTTCTGAGCCAAGATGGATCTCTGCCCAATTAATTCGGCCGAAAAAGGACAGAAGCCACTCTGATTTAATGACCATTATTGAACCGATAACTATTCCGATAATTCCGATTATTATTCTTGTAACCATAATTTAATGAAAGACACTCTACGATTTTAACCTATCACATTCCCTCATTTTCAATTTTAATTCTTTGTTTTTAAAAATATATTTACAATGGGCGGCGAGGGATTCGAACCCCCGGCCTTCTCGGTGTAAACGAGACGCTCTAACCAACTGAGCTAGCCGCCCCCTCACATAATTTAAATTTCCGGGAGAGGACTCGAAGAACTACCCGAAGACATCAGGGTAAGACAATTCTCGCCACCTCACGTCCAATAAATTTTTCTATCACCCGAAGAGAAACAAAAAAATTTAAGTGCCCAGGAGAGGACTCGAACCTCCAATCCCGTAAGGGAACATGCACCTCAAGCATGCGCGTATACCAATTCCGCCACCTGGGCGAGGCAACATTCAATTTAGCACAATCTAAAAAATTTGGCTACCCCTATTTTTGTTCCCAGCTAATAGCCTGCACCGGGCAATTTTCGATTGCTTTTTGGGTACACTCTTTATTTGCCTTGTAATCAACTCCTTCTAAGATTGTTGACTTTCCGTCATCAAGTTTAAAAACTGCGGGACAAAGCGACTCACAGAGTCCGCAACCAATGCATAAATCTCTATCTATTTTTGGTTTCATACTTAAAATTTTATCTTTAATTTAAAATAATCTATTTTTCCCAACAATAACTTTTAGTTGTCGCGGTAAAATCTGGACCTCGGCCGGAGTGTTAATTAGCTTCAA
The DNA here is from genome assembly GCA_049322595.1 of Patescibacteria group bacterium. GTDB lineage: Bacteria > Patescibacteriota > Patescibacteriia > XYB2-FULL-38-15 > XYB2-FULL-38-15 > JAHIRI01. The sequence goes on from JBMORR010000096.1 coordinate 5,942, forward strand.
GCCATCAACTAAAATTTTTGACTCCCCTCCTCCCTCTAAAAAAACCTTACGAACCGGAAAATAGCTCTTCCCATCCGGTAAAAAGCTGTTCTTACCGAAATTTTTTAAAAATCTTTTTTCGGATGGTCTGATGCGCGCTTCGAGATAACCGTCTTCTGGGTCCGCGCTCTCATCTTTTGTGGGTAAATTATAAATTTCTACCAAATTATTTGTAAGCGATCTTACCTGATATTCTTTCCCGTACCGCAAACTTACTTCCGAGCCCGCTTTTAAATGAGCAATAAAATAAACGTCATTAATTTTTCCTAAATCTATTTTTCTAATCAAGCGACTGGAAAGACAATCACACGCCAGTAAACCTTCTTCAATTCCAAGAATTCTTGTAATATCATTTTTCGGACCAACCGGGATTATACCAACAGTCAGATCGGTATCACCAACGGCATTTACAACCCGGGAAAGCGTTTCATCGTTTCCCACCGCCACAACCGTATCCACTCCTCTTTTTATTCCTTCTAAAATTAATTCGCGTGGATCTTTAAAAAGATTTAATCGGTTAACCCGCCCCTGAAGTCCAAGGTCGGCAAGACGATTCTCAATAATTGTCATTGGGCGGAGATACTTTTCCTCGGAAAGAAAAGCATCATAAATATATTGATACATAACAAAAATCTAAAGACTCAAGACTGGCCGCTATTTTTTATTATTCTTTTTCAGCGGGTCGTTGTCCTGAAGGCTGGGAAGCGGCAAGGCATCGTTACACATAGTACATTTACCATTCATCAATGCTCCAGCAGCCATTATAATTGTCTTTGCCTCAATGTCTCCATAAATTTTCGAGGTGTCGGTAAGTTCTAATCGCCCGGTCGCTTTTACATTGCCCTTAATTTCTCCGG
>JBMORR010000097.1:0-6705 GCA_049322595.1 Patescibacteria group bacterium
AATACAGCAAATAGTCAAGCTTAAAAAAACCTCGGCTTAACCGAGGTTTTAAATCATTTTATTTTTGAAAACACAAGTCTTGCATTTTCCGTTGTGGCCCTTGCCACCTTCTCGTATGTTTCATTTTTTACTCGCGCTACCTCCTTTGCGACAAACTCAACATAAAGCGGTTCATTACGTTTTCCCCGATGCGGTTCGGGAGTAAGGTATGGACAATCTGTTTCCACCATTATTTTATTGAGCGGCACTTTTACTAAAACTTCACCTTCATAATGGGCAAAAGTTATAACACCAGTAAAAGAAATAAAAAATCCCAAATTCAAATATCGCCTTGCTTCTTTCCAACTTCCCGAAAAACAATGCATCACCCCTTTCGTGTCCGGCCCCGCCGGCTTATTAAATTTTTCTAAAAATTCAATTAAATCTTGATGCGCCTCGCGGCAATGAACAATCGCCGGCAATTTTTTTTCCGTAGCAAGTTTTAAAAATTTTAGTAAAACTTCTTTTTGTAAATTTTTTATTTCTTCGGGAGATTTTATTTGCCGTCCTGCCGCTACGGGACCCGCTTCTTCCGAGCGAATTGCTGTTGGCATCCTAAAATAATCCAACCCAATTTCTCCCAACGCAACGACTTTTGGATGCGCTGCCAGCTTTTTATATTCTTCAATATCAACTTCTTCGTCTAAAACATGTATTGGGTGAAGTCCAACCGCGGCGAAAACTCCTTGGGGAAATTCTTCGGCAATTTCCACTGCTTTTTTACTTGTCTTTAAATTACTGCCTACATTTATAATCTGAATGCCGGCGTCAAGAGCGCGCTTAGCGACCTCCCGCCAATCATTTTCAAATGCTTCAAAATTTAGATGCGCGTGAGTATCAAATAACATAGGACTTTAGTTGTTTTACTACTTCTGGCAAAAGCGGCATTAAAATTTTTCCCACCGTAATAAAATAATGAGCAACCCTTGAATCAGCCAGGGAGTTTATAAACCATTCGCCGAGCGGATATCTTTCCGCAACAAAAAGCGTCAATCCCAAAACTAAAACTCCTTCCAAAAATCCAAATATTGCGCCAAACAAACGGTTGATAGTGCTTAAAAAAGGGATAATCTTTAGAAAAGAGAAAATTTTATCAATAATCCAAAAAACCAAACCAACAAGGCGGTTAATAATAATAAAAAGAATTAAAAAACAAATTATTTTTGCTAAATTTTCATGACCGCCAAAAAGAAATCCGGCCCAATCAGCGACCGACTCATACCATCTCGCCGCCAAAAACGCTCCGGCAATTGTCCCGACTAAAACTCCAAGAGTATGAATTAATCCAAACCACAAACCATAGGCCACAAACGCCCCAAGAATTAAAAGCAAAATTACGTCAAAGAGAATCATATGGTTATATTATTTTTCTAATCTCGGAAATAATGCCTCACCTTTTTTGATCTTTTTCTCCGGCGTAAGTCCGCCCCATTTTTTTGCTTCCTTCAAACTCTTTTTCTTTTCTTTTTCCGGAGCAAGGCCAAGCTGTTCAAAAATCTTATCCGAGGTCATTGGCATAAATGGCGCGATAAGCCAAGCAATATGGCGGATAGTTTCAAGTAAAGTATAGATCACGCGCGACAATCTTTCCTTGTCAACTTTTACCAGCTGCCACGGCGCTTCAATATTGATAAAAGAATCGCAAAAAGAAATCAAATCCCAAACGTCTTTCAGCGCTAAGTGCGGCGCCAATTTTTCCATATTTATCTCATAACTTTCCCAAGTCGGCGCGGCGCTGCCGCTAGTTTTAGCCGGAATTTTTCCATCAAAATATTTTTCACACATTGATAAAACTCTGGCGACCAAATTTCCCAAACCGTTCGCTAAATCGGCATTATATCTTCCTTCCAGGCGAATAAAACTGAAATCTCCGTCTTCACCGAAAGAAATTTCCCGTGAAAGAAAATATCTGATTTCATCAACTCCATATTTTTGTGCCAATTCCACTGGATCAATAACATTGCCGAGTGACTTGCTCATTTTTTGTCCGTCAATCGTAAAATAACCATGGATAAAAAGTTCTTTTGGTAATTTCTCACCCATTGCTAGAAGCATTGCTGCCCAAATCGTTGAATGCACACGCAAAATATCTTTGCTCATTAATTGAATATCCGACGGCCAGAATTTTTTATATATTTTTTTATCTTTTGGCCACTCCAAACCCGTTAAATAATTTAAGAAAGCATCAATCCAGACATAAAGCGTGTGATCCTTGTCAAAAGGCAACTCTATCCCCCAGGGAACCTTTTCTTTTCTTCGGGAAATTGCCACATCTTTTAGTCCATCTTTTTCGTAAAAAGAAATCATTTCATTTTTTCGCGATTCCGGACTTATTTTAAATTCATCATTTTTTATGCGGCGCAGTAATTCATCCTGAAATTCCGACATTTTAAATAAATATGCTTCTTCCGTATGGATTTCCGGAATGCATTTATGATCAGGACATTTTCCATCAACTAGTTCCGCCCTCGTTTTGTACTGCTCACAACCCACGCAATAAAGCGCTTCGTATTTTCCTTTATAAATAAATTTTTTATCAAAAAGTTTTTGAGTCACTTCCTGGACCGCCGCAACGTGCGCCGGATCAGTTGTTCTGATAAAATTATCATTTGAAATATTCAAAATATCCCAGGCTTCGGAAAAATAAGCGGAAATTTCATCAACAAATTCTTTTGGGTCTTTTCCCTCTTTATCGGCAATTTGCTGAATTTTTGCACCATGCTCATCGGTGCCAGTTAAAAAATAAACATCATCGCCGCGCATTCGGTGATATCGCGCCAAAATATCAGCCGAAATTGTCGTGTAAGCATGACCAATATGCGGCTTGGCATTGACGTAATAAATCGGAGTTGTGATATAAAACTTTTTTGTTTTTTTGAACATAATTATTTTCTGCCAACCACGACAACAAATTCCCCTTTTGTCGTATCGGCTTTTAATTTTTCTAAAACTTCCTCTGCCGTTCCGCGATAAATTGTTTCAAACATTTTTGTTAGTTCTCGGCAAACACAGACTTGTCTCTCCCCCGCTGCCTTACGCAATTCCTCTAATGATTTTAAAATTCTGTGAGTTGATTCATAAAAAATAACCGTTTCTTCCGAGACATCAATTTTTTTAAAAAAAGCGGCGCGACTGTGCTTATGCGGAGGAAAGCCTAAAAATAAAAATTTATCAGTCGGAAATCCGGAAACGCTTGCCGCCGCGGCAACAGCTGTTGGTCCGGGGATGGGAATAACTTGCGTTTCATCCCCCAATGATTTTAAAACTTCTTCAACTAATTTTCCGCCCGGATCAGAAATCGCCGGCGTACCCGCGTCAGAAACCAAAGCCAAATCTTTTCCTTGTCGCAAAAATTTAATAATCTGTTCTATCTTTTGTAACTTGCTATGCTGATGATAGCTTAAAGTCGACGTTTTTATTTCATATTTATCCAAAAGCTTCTTGGTCTGCCTTGTATCTTCGCACAAAACCAAATCAACCTCTTTCAAGACACGAAGAGCGCGCAAAGTCATATCTTCCAGATTTCCGATTGGTGTGGCGACAATATATAGTTTTCCCATGAGCTGATTGTAGCAATTTTACCCTATTTTTTCAAGCCAAAATTACCACTTCGTACTTTTAATTTTCAAAAGAAATCCAATTCTATTTGTTAAGATGTGCAATAGCGGCGTAATCAAAATAATCGTTAATATTACCCGCCATGACGGAATAAATATCGGACTTATAAAAACCAGGACACTAAAGACAAAATCAATTTGATCAAATGGAACCCATGGCGCGCCAGGCGCAAACCCCGCTCTTCTTTTAAAAAAACTTTTTACTAAATCTCCAAAAAGCGCTCCAAAACCAAAAAGAAATCCCAAAAATAAAAAATTTGTTTTGGAATAATTTATCAGACTAAAACCTTTAAAAACTGGAATTAAATATAAATAACTTTGCAGCCACGCAACCAAAATTGCTGCCGCCACCCCGACAAAAAATCCTCTCCAGGTTTTATGTTCTCCGAAAATTTTTTGGCCACGAAAAACTCTTCCACCATCAACCGGCTTGGCTAAAAATTTTAATATACCAAATCTTTGCGCAAAAACCGGCGCCATATTCGCGATGTACGCCGGAAGCATAAAATATAAACTCTGAAAAATAATCATTTTATTTTTAAAACATTTAGGGCAGCAAACCCCCTAAAAGTATAATTTATAAAAGCAGTCCCAAGCGTTATCATGACAGCCACAAAAAATATTTTAGGATAAAAATCAAAGATCACTGCGAAAAACATTACTGCCTGAACAAAAGAATTTAACTTTCCCCAAAAAGTATGTTGCAGGGTGATATTTTTTGTTTGAAAAATAATTACCCAGCCCAAAATTATAAAAAGATGATAAAAAATTGCAAAAATTGCAAGTCCTATCGGCAAACTGTGATTTAAATATAAAATCAAAAAAGCTAAAAGGGCCAAAAGCCGATCCGCAGCTGGATCCAAGATTTTTCCGAGGGTTGTCACCTGGTTATATTTTCTCGCTAAATAACCATCTAAAACGTCGGTTATAACCGCCAATAAAAAAATTCCCGCCGCGGGAATTTTATACGAATTGAAAAGAAGTATGGCAAAAACAAACGCCAATACAATTCGCGTCAAACTTAGAACGTTTGGGAGATTAAAATCCTTGACATTCATAATATAATTTCTACCAAATTACACTACATTTTTCGACTGTCATAAGCCCAGTGTAAAATTACTTGACGCTGAACCGCCCGGCAACTTAAATCTTTACGTCGGCAGTGTTTTTTTAACTGAGCAATATGTCGCCTGATTGCTCTCCATCTTTTTATTTGTCGTTCGTCTTCAGTCGGTAAACGCCGTCCCATATAATAGCGGCAATACCACTGGAACCAACCCCTCGGATCATCGCGATAAATCCAGCCCTTCGCCCGCCAAACGGAAAGGGGCTGGCTGGCGTCCACTTTGAAAAAATTTAATTTGGGGCTATGTCCCGCGACTCCCTGCGGATGAAATTTTGCTCCGCGAAACCAATCTTTGGGAAATTCTTTTTTACAATCTCTCATATACCGGCCACCAAAAACTCCGAGGGCAAGCATTTGCTTTGGTGTCAGTTCCGGTTTAAATCTTGAATAAAAATTTTTACCTGGTAACTCTATCAGCTCATAACGATAATTTCTCTGCATCTTGTCGTTTACTGTGATAATTTTTTTTCTTTTGGGCATAAAATTAAAAATCTCTGGGGGCAGCCTGTCTAAACCGGCTGCCCGAGAAATTTCCAAGATTACACCTGCGGCTTCTTGTTCATCTGCGGTAAGATAAACAATAGTGCGTAGAGTGCACTCAAACCAACAAGTACATAGACTACCCTTGAAACAATAGACATGTCGCCGAAAATAGTCGCGACCAGGTCAAAATTAAAAAATCCGACCAAACCCCAATTTAAACCGCCAACAATGACCAGGATCATGACTATCCAATTTAATACTTTCATAAAATTTCCTCCTTTTTTATTTATAAAAAATCGACCTTTATTTATTAAGGACCCAAATAACGTAATTTAAATAAGCGGCAAAGCTTACCCAAAGAATATATGGAATTAAAAGCCAGGCCGCGACGCGGGAAATTTTCGCAAAAGTGAAAATTGTGGCCAAAATCGCGAGCCATAAAAAATAATTTCCAAAAATGCTCCGCCCGGAGAGCGTAGGCCGAAAAAGATGATTGACCAAAGAGTATTTAAAATTAACTGGACAAGAAATATGCCAAGAGCAATTTTAACTTTTTTCTCACCCAATCCTCTCTTCCAAACTAAAAACGCCGCAATGCCCATCAGGGCAAAAAGTGTTGTCCAAACCGGGGCAAATATCCAATTCGGCGGCGCGATTTCCGGTCTTGTTAAATTAGCATACCAGCCGGAAATTGACGGAGTTGTAAAAATTGAACCGATTATTCCGGCTAATTCCGAAATACCGATCGCAATAATTAGTTTTAGGCTGTTTTTAGGGACCATATGATTATTTTATTTTATCAAAAAATTCCTTAATTGAAAAGAAAAAAACTTAACACAGAGCTAAGTTTTTTCTTCTGACTTATAATCATTAATATTATTGAAGTGATAACCCAGTCGCAAATCAAATACATTACTATCTTTTTAATTCCTCCAAATGAAAGCTGAGATATTGAATTCGCTTTTTAAAAGCTTGATAGCCTTACGCAATTCATACTGACTAATCCCCTCGTCCCACGGCTCTCGCTCGGGGAGAGGTTGACCATTATCGTATTTTTCTAAAAAAGGTAAAGCTTTTTTATCGCCCAATTGCCCCAACGCCCAGATAGCGTCATTTTTCCCAGTTCGGACAGAATCATCGGCAACTTGGCTCATTAGGGCATCAACACATTCGCCGCCATATTTATTTTGAGCCAAGTCACATCGTTTTTTCACATCATAACCAATTTGTGTGCCAGTAATTAGAAAAGCAAAAAGTAAAAGCAATACCCCTACGCCAATAGCATAACCGACTAAATTTTTATCAATCTTTTTTATAATATCCATATAACATTACTTTAATATTCAAAAATATTTTCTATTTTTTCATTAAAAATTTTAGCGATCTTAAACCCCAGCTCTAAAGATGGGACGTATTTATTTTTTTCAATAGCAATAATAG
>JBMORR010000098.1:0-5859 GCA_049322595.1 Patescibacteria group bacterium
GTTTAATTTATCGCGGTGAGAGAATTGTGAACTGGTGCCCGGGATGCGGCTCAACTTTGGCGGATGATGAAGTGGAATACAAAACACAAAAAGCAAAATTTTATACTTTTAAATATAGTAAAGATTTTCCATTTTCCATAGCGACAACTCGGCCGGAAACAAAATTGGGTGATACGGCCGTAGCCGTGAATCCCGAAGATGCACGCTACGAGAAATATATTGGGAAAATTTACGAAGTAAATTTTGTCGGCGCGCCGTTGAAATTAAAAATTATTGCCGATAAGTCAATTGATATGAGTTTTGGAACGGGCGCGCTTGGCGTAACGCCGGCCCATTCCATGACTGATTGGCAGATGGCAGAAAAAAATGATTTGCCGATTATAAAAGTAATTGATGAGCGGGGAAAAATCAGAGAAGGTTTTGGAGAGTATTCCGGGAAAACAACAGCCGAGGCGCGCGAGATAGTTATTAAAAAATTGAAAGAGCAGGGGTTGATCGAAAAAGAAGAAGAGATAGAAAATAATTTGTCTGTTTGTTATCGTTGCGGCGCGCCAGTTGAGCCACTGCCTTCGCTCCAGTGGTTTATTGATGTAAATAAAAAAATTAAAAAGTATAAAAAGTCGTTGAAAGAATTGTCGATTGAGGCAGTTCGAAAAGGCGTTTTTGGCCAGAAGAAAATAAAAATAATTCCGGAAAAATTTGAAAAAGTTTATTTTCACTGGATGGATAATTTACGAGATTGGTGTATTTCCCGCCAGATTTGGTTTGGGCACTGCGTGCCGGTTTGGCATTGCGGCAGTTGCGGAAAGTTTACCGTGACAGATCTTCCGTCAACGGAAATTATTTTTATGCGCCACGGCGAGTCGCAGGGAAATTTTTTAAATCAGCTTAACTCAGATATTTCTAAGCAGACGAATGGCTTAACTGAGAAGGGAAAAAGAGAGGCGCGTGAGACCCTAGAGACAATAAAAAATAAAAATTTTAGCGCGATTTATTGTTCCGATTTTAGAAGAACAAAAGAAACGGCGGTGATTGCAAGCGAGTATTTTAACTTGCCGGTTATTGAAGACAAAAGATTGAGAGAAGTCGGAGTTGGCGAATTCGAGGGCGGCCCCAGCAAGGATTTAGATAATTTTCGGGAAAATAATTTAGAAGATTGGCAGAGCGGAAATCCGAAAGGAATAGAATCTTTTAAAAGTTTAAATTTGAGAGTTTTTGAATTTATAAAAGAGATAGAAGAAAAATATCGTGGAAAAAAAATTTTAGTTATAGCGCACGGAGATATTTGCCGTATGGCTCGTGGTTTTGAGGATAATATTTCCAATAATAAAGAATTTTTAAAATTATCTTATCCCAAAACCTCTGGAACAATGGAAATAAAAATGTCTCCAGTTAATTGTTCTGCTTGCGGTTCAAATAATTTGAAACAAGATCCCGATACACTGGACACATGGTTTTCGTCCGGGCTTTGGACTTTTTCAACCTTAGGTTGGCCGGAAAAAACAAAAGATTTTAAAACTTATCATCCTACCTCGGTTTTGGAAACTGGCTATGATATTTTGTTTTTTTGGATTGCCAGAATGATTTTGATGACGACTTATGTTTTGGGAGATATTCCTTTTCAAAATGTCTATCTTCATGGATTGGTTCGCGATGAAAAAGGTAGAAAGATGAGTAAGTCGCTCGGGAATATTATTGATCCCCTGGAAGAGATTGAAAAATATGGAACCGACGCGGTACGTTTGAGTTTAGTGCTTGGGACCTCGCCGGGAAATGACATGAAATTGAGTGATGAAAAAATCGCCGGCTTTAGGAATTTTACGAATAAATTATGGAACATCGGGCGATATGTGATAGAAAAAACAAAAGGAGAAAATGGCGGAAAAAAATTAAAAGCCGAGACGCTTGCGGAAAAATGGATTTTGTCGCGGTTTGAAAGCGTAATCGACGAAATAACAGAACATCTGGAAAATTTTGAATTTTCCCAAGCCGGAGAAAAATTGCGCGCGTTTACATGGGATGAGTTTGCCGATTGGTATTTGGAAATTAATAAGATTCAACCAAATCCCTCATTACTCGTTACTAGTTACTCGTTACTTCTCAAGTTATGGCATCCTTTTATGCCGTACGTCACGGAAGTTTTGTGGCCAAATTTTGATGAAGATTTATTGATGATTTCTGAATGGCCAAAAATAGAAAAGAAGAAGATTGATAAAAAAGCGGAAAAAGATTTTGATATTTTAAAAAATGTTATTACTGCGATTCGGGCGATGCGCGCCGATTATAAAATAGAGCCGGCGAAGAGAATTTCGGTTGAAGTTTATGGCGGAGGAAAAACGAAGCTTTTGGAAGAACAGGCGGGAGTTGTCAGAAGTTTGGCGCGGGTGGAAAATTTAGTGATTAAAAAATCGGGGACAAAACCGGAATGGTCGGCGGGAGCGGTTGCCGGCGGCGTGGAAATTTATTTGCCGCTCGCCGGATTAATCGACGTCGCCAAAGAAAAGGCAAGACTAGAAAAAGATTTAGGAGAAGCAAAAAGATATTTAGATGTTTTGGAAAATAAATTAGGAAATAAATCATTTTTGGTCAACGCGCCAAAAGAGCTCGTGGAAGGAGAGAAAGAAAAGTTAGAAGTACAGAAAGAAAAAGTCAAAAAAATTAAAGATCAATTAAAATCTTTAGAATAAATTTATGAAAGTTAATACTGACTCAAAAAAAATTCAGGAATTTTTGACGCGGGGAGTGGAAAATGTTTATCCTTCGCGCGAGGAATTTGAAAAAGCGCTCAAGAGCGGAAAGCAATTAAAAATTTATAATGGCATCGATCCAACCGGTCCGACACTTCATATTGGCCACGGCGTTGTGCTTATGAAACTTCGTGAGCTTCAGGATTTGGGTCATAAAGTAATTTTGTTGATCGGCGATTTCACGGGAATGATTGGCGATCCGACTGATAAAACGGCAACCAGGAAAAAATTGACGCGCAAAGAAGTTTTGGCAAACTGCAAAAATTATACGAAACAGGCGGGAAAAATTTTGGATATAAGAAAAGTGGAAATTAAATATAACAGTAAGTGGTTGGGAAAGCTAAGGGCAGTTGACTTTTTGGAGCTAGGTTCGGAAATAACTGTTCAGCGTCTGCTTGAGCGCGATATGTTTGAAAAAAGAATTAAAGAGGCTAAGCCAATTTATTTGCATGAATTTATTTATCCCATGCTTCAGGGCTACGATTCGGTAGCGATGAGTGTTGATGGAGAAATTGGCGGAAATGATCAAACGTTTAATATGCTCACAGGGCGGGACATGATGAAGAATCGCGGTAAAGAAAAATTCGTTTTGACGACAAAATTGTTAGTTGATCCGACGGGCAAAAAAATGGGCAAGACCGAAGGAAATATGGTGACGCTCGAAGATAGCCCGGAAGAAATGTATGGAAAAGTGATGAGTTGGCCAGACACTTTAATGGAAGCGGCGTTTGAAATTTGTACGCGCGTGCCGACCGATGAAGCAAAAAATATTTTGGCCGGCGATCCGCGCGACGCGAAAATGCGCTTGGCGCGGGAAATTGTAACTTTGTATCACTCGGCCAAATACGCGGTGAAAGCCGAAGAAAATTTCATTAAAATTTTTCAGAAAAAAGAAGCGCCGGAAGAAGTCGCGGAAGTAAAAATAGGAAATGAAAAAATAAACATTTTGGATTTACTTGTGGAGACAAAATTAGCCGCGAGCAAAGGCGAAGCGCGAAGATTGGTGGAGCAGGGTGGAGTGAAAGTAGGCGACCAAATTATTTCTGACATTAATGCTGTGGCGGAAATTCCCGCCGAAGGAGTTTTGGTGCAAAAAGGAAAAAGGCATTTTGTAAAAGTGAAAAGTTGATATGTGGTTGAAAATAAAAAAAGAAATCGCTGATTTAACCAAGAAAAATTTTCCGGATTTAAAAATTTCCGAGGCGGACTTTGTTTTTCCGCCAAATCCCGAGTTTGGAGATTTATCTTTGCCTTGTTTTAATTTTGCCAAAGAGACGGGAAAAGATCCGGTAGAAATATCCGTGGAAATTAGCCAGAAGATTAAACCGGCCGGCGTGGTTAAAAAAATATCTGCTGCCGGGCCGTACCTCAATTTTTTTCTGGATAAAAGAAAAATGGCGACTTTGGTTTTGAATAAAATTTTGAAAGAAAAGAAAAAATATGGAGAAAGCAAGAGTGGGCAAGAAAAGAGAATAATGATTGAATTTTCTAATGCTAATACCCACAAAGAATATCACGTCGGGCATCTTAGAAATCTTTGTTATGGCGACGCGGTGACTCGGCTTCTTACGGTTACCGGAAATAAAGCGATTCCTGTTTCATATATTAATGATTTTGGGATTCATGTAGCAAAGACTATCTGGACTTACGAAAAATTTTATAAAAACGAAAAGCCGCCGGAAAATTTAGGATATTTTCTCGGAAAAATTTATGCCCGCTCGACGCAGGAAATTGAGAAAGATCCAAGGGCAAAAGAAGAAGTCGGCGATCTAATGACAAAAATTGAATCCCGGCGCGGCCCGGAATATAAGCTTTGGCAGAAGACGCGGAAATGGAGCATTGAACAGTTCGCGAAAATTTACGAAGAGATGGGGATAGAGTTTGATAATATTTTTTACGAGAGTGAGGTGATTGATGAAGGCAAAAAAATGGTCGTAGAACTTTTAGAAAAAAATTTTTTAGTGAAAAGTCAGGGAGCGGTTATTGCAAACTTGGAAAAATATAATCTTGGAGTTTTGTTATTTTTACGTTCAGATGGAACAGCGCTTTATCCTGTAGCCGATTTACCGCTTGCAATCAAAAAATTTAAAAAGTATAAATTGGATGAATCAATTTATGTGGTTGATGTCCGCCAGAGTTTATATTTTGAGCAGTTATTTAAAATTTTAGCGTTGCTTGGGTATAAATATAAAATGATTCACTTGGGATATGAATTTGTGAAGTTGCCCTCGGGCATGATGTCTTCGCGAACAGGAAATGTTATTACTTATGAAGAATTGCGGGCAGAGGCGATAGTGCGGGCGGTTGCTGAGACAAAAAATCGCCACTCTGATTGGAGCGAGAAAAAAATTAATGAAATAGCACGTGAAATTGTTATCGGCGTAATAAAATTTGAAATGTTAAAAGTTGGCAAAGAACAAGCAATCACCTTTGATCTCGATAAAGCTCTTCGCTTCGAAGGATTTACCGCCGCTTATTTGCAATATACGCACGCCAGAATTTGTTCTATTATCCGCAAGGCAAAAGTTAAAAAAATTGGGAAAGTTAATTTTGATAAGCTGCAAGAAAAATGGGAATATAATTTGGTAATTGAGTTAGTAAAATTTCCTGAAATTTTAGAAAAAGCTGCACGGAATTATAATCCGGCGGTACTGGCTGATTATCTTTACAACTTAGCAAAAGTTTTTAGCGATTTTTATAGAGATGTTAAAGTAATTGGATTAGACCCTGAAATTGAAAAGGCGAGAGTGGCGTTGGTTGAAGGAGTAAAAACAGTTTTGGCTAAAGGATTAAATATTTTAGGGATAGATGCGCCGAAAGAAATGTAATTTAAACAAAGGCCTTGTTTAAGGGGGCTTGGGATGGTAAAATTAAAAAATAACTTTGAAGAATATTAAGATTAAATTTATGTTTAAAGAAAGTTTTTCCAAAGAAGGAGGGGACGTAGAAACAATCATTGGTCCTTCAGTAAAAGTTGAGGGGGACTTTACCAGCAAGGGAAACGTGACTGTGGAGGGAGTAGTTCATGGATCTTTGAAAACAGAGAAGGATTTGAAAGTCGGGGTGGGGGCAAAAATTTCCGCCAGTGTTTTTGCCAATAATGCTTTTATCG
>JBMORR010000099.1:0-5680 GCA_049322595.1 Patescibacteria group bacterium
TGCGCCCAGGCGCATTTATACTATGCCAAAACAAATAGCTCAAAGAGGCCGACGTTGGTACGCGATTCACACTTATTCCGGCTACGAAGAAAACGTCGCCTATAATTTAAAACAAAGAATTGAATCCATGGCAATGCAGGATAAGATTTTTAATGTTTTAATTCCCACTGAGAAAAAAATAAAAATAAAAAATGGCAAGCGCCGGACGGTTATTGAAAAAATCTTTCCGGGATATGTGTTGGTCGAAATGCTTGTTACTGACGATTCATGGTATGTCGTCCGGAACACGCCGAATGTTACCGGCTTTATTGGCACTGGCACGATTCCCACTCCCCTTTCCGATGAAGAGATAAAAGTTTTACAAAAAAGAATGGGTGAGGAAGAACCACAATACAAAATTGATGTTACGGTTGGCGCGCCAGTCAAAATTAATGACGGGCCGTTTAAAGGCTTTGAAGGAAAAATCTCCGCCATTGACGAAGCTCGTGGAAAAGTTAAAGTATTGGTCAGTATGTTTGGTCGCGAAACTCCGGTAGAATTAGATTTCTTGCAAGTTAAAAAAATATAAAATAGCCGCGTCGTTAATTGCTAAATTTTCAAATGCTTCTAGTTTAGCCCTTAACGCGCAGCAATAAATATGGCAAAAAAAATTAAAACAATTATAAAATTACAGATTGAAGCGGGCAAGGCAAATCCAGCGCCGCCAATCGGCCCGGCCCTTGGTCAACATGGCTTGAATATTGCTGAATTTTGCACAAAGTTCAATGCCGCGACCGCGAAAATGGCCGGCGATGTCATTCCTGCGGAAATTACGGTTTTTGAAGATCGCACCTATACTTTCATCTTAAAAACTCCCCCGGCAGCCGAACTTCTGAAAAAAGCTGCAGGAATCGCCAAGGGTTCAGGGAAACCATTACAGGAAAAAGTTGGAAAAGTAACCAAGACGCAAATTAAAGAAATAGCCGAAAAGAAAATGCCGGACTTAAACGCAAATGATATTGAAGCAGCCATGAGAATTATTGAGGGCACGGCACGGCAAATGGGCTTGGAAGTGGTTGGCTAAAAAAGTTTGTAAAAAAGTTGAATGTTCTTAAAGTTTATAAAATTTTAACTTTTAGTATTCAACTTTAAGAACTTTATAAATTCACACTCTATGGCTTTAAAATTAAATTCTGTTAGAACGGTTTATTTCTATTTAATCGCCCTGATTACTCTGATGATGATCGTCTTCGCCACGGTTGATTTGGCAAAGCTTGGCCTTACGACCTGGGTTTTTAAAACTGCGGATCGCGCCGACGACTGGGCGCCACCAGCCCTATACATGATTAATGAACGAACACAAGGAGAAACGGCGGAACGATGCGCGGAAAAATGCGACTTAACAGAAATGGAAAAACAGCAAATCCAAAACTGGCTCCTGGATTACAAAAATTGGCAAGATGAGCAAGGAATATTGAAAGTCGCAAGAAAACAGAAAGATGCAGTTCGGGACATTTCAATGCTCGTTATCGCCATTCCTCTTTTCGTCTGGCATTGGAAGATGATAAGCCGTGAAACGCGTGAAGCAAAGGAAAATAATAAAGAAGTTTAAAAAAATTAATAAATAATTCGTGGGAGTCTGCGCCAGAACAGCGCGACGCTTGAACCACCAAAAATTATGCACGGAAAACGCTATAAGGAGGCACAAAAATCCATTGATCCCAAAAAGGGCTATTCCCTTGATGAGGCCTTGGATTTAATTAAGAACAGTCCTAAGGAAAAATTTGATGCTGGAGTAGAAATTCATATCAAACTCGGCATTGATCCTAAAAAAGGAGATCAGCTTGTCCGCGGCACTTTGGTTTTGCCCCATGGTATTGGTAAAACTAAAAAAATTGCCGCTTTTGTTGAGCCTGCCCTGGAAAAAGAAGCAAAAGAAGCCGGAGCGGAAGTTGTCGGAGGAGAAGAATTAATTAAGGAGATTAAAACAACTGAAAAAATTAATTTCGAAATCGCCGTGGCTACTCCCGGAATGATGGCAAAACTGGCTCAAATCGCCAAAATTTTGGGCCCGAAAGGCTTAATGCCAAATCCAAAAACTGAAACCGTTAGCCCGAACGTCAAGAAGATGATTGATGATTTAAAGAAAGGTAAAATCACCTTCAAGAATGATGATGGTGGAAATATCCATCAGCTGCTTGGAAAAGTTTCATACGATAAAGAAAAACTTTTGGCAAATTTAACTACCTTCATAGAAGCCGTTAAAAAAGCTAAACCGGCAGCGGCCAAAGGCGTCTATGTTCAAACCGCAGTACTCTGCACTACAATGGGTCCGGGAATAAAAATCAATATTTAACCGAAAGTAAGCTATAAAAACACCCTCTGTTCGGGGTGTTTTTTAGTGCCTTTCTGGCCTTGAAAATTTCATTGGCATAATTGTATTAATTTTGCTAAAATACAAGAACCTAATCTTTTAAATAGGGGGAAGTTTTTATATGGGTAATTTACAAAATCCTAGAAAAAATAGGCTATCCTGGGACGAAACTTTTATGAACATGGCTTTGATTCTGGCTCAACGCACGGCCTGCAAATTTCATACTGCCGGAGTAGTCGTGGTTGATACAAACAAAAGAATAGTTTCTATGGGCTACAATGGTCCGACTGCCGGAGATGAGCATTGCATTGAAGTCGGCTGCGCTAAAGTCGATGGAGATCCCACAACCGGAAAATTAAAACGCTGCCGCGGCGCGCACGCCGAAATAAATAGCATTATTAACGCGCAAGACGCCCGCCGACTTACGGGCGCTACTGTCTACACCGCCCTCTACCCTTGCTACGATTGCATGAAAGCATTCAATAATGTCGGCGTAAAAGAAATCGTTTATTTTGATAAATATGAAAGAATAAAAACCGGCGGAGAAGGAAAAGAAGAAGAAAATGAAGCGCAAGAATTGGCCGACAAGCGCGGAATCGTTATTAGAAAATATGACGGCCCAGTCTATTTTAATGTTGACTTTACAAAAGATGGCGGATGCGCGAATTGCCAGGCATGATAAACGCGCATACGTTACCCCCCCCGAGCGGAGCGTAGCGAAGTCGAAGGGTTAAATTATCCTTCGACAAGCTCAGGAAATAATTTTTAACCGCACAATATTATGATTCTTGGAATAAAAAAATTACACGAACTGGTTAAAGAAATAAATTTAGTAGAAAATCTCTGCGACCGGGAAAAAAATAATCCCGAAGGCGCGGGTTTTGATTTGCGGCTTGGAGAAGTTTATGAACTCGAAGGTGATGGATTTTTAGGAGTTGAAGAACGCGACACGCCGGCCATAAAGCTTGTGGCGAAAAACGAGGAAGGAAAAGCTGAAGCCGAAAACTTTTTCATTTTTGAACCGGGAAAATATTATTTGGTAAAGACAATGGAAAAGGTAAATCTTCCAGTTACGGTCTCCGGAATTATTTTTCCGCGCACCACTCTTTTCCGTTCCGGCTTGGGACTTTTTAACGGCATCGTCCAGCCCGGCTATCAAGGCGAACTGACTTTCGGGCTTTGCAACTTAGGAAAATCAAACATAAAAATTTCTTTCGGCGCGCGCGTCGTCCATATTACTTTCCATGAAGTTTTAGGCGAAGGCAACCAATACCGCGGCCAATGGCAAGGCGGCCGCGTCGCGACCGACGGGAAAGAAACGCAGGTATAAATTAATCTTATAACTTATGAATAAACATCCCGAATATCAATATCTTGACCTGGCTCAAGATATTTTAGACCACGGATCGGACAAAAAACTTTTTTTCACTCCCGAAGTTTTGGAAGAATACAAAAAGAAAGGCGAAGAACCGCCGTTTATCCGCTCGGTTTTTGGCCGGCAGATTAGATTCGACTTGTCGCAAGGTTTTCCGCTTTTAACCACGAAAAAAACTTTTTTCCGGGGAATTTTGGTTGAGTTGCTTTGGTTTTTATCCGGCAGTACAAACATTAAACCGCTGCTTGACCAAAAAGTTCATATTTGGGATGACTGGGCCTGGAAAAGATATCATAAACATTGTGTTGCAAACGCTCCCGAGGAAGACTTAACGCAAGAACAATTTATCGCAAAATTGGAATCGCTTCCGGCGGATGATGAGTTTGTTAAAAAATGGGGCGACCTGATTATGGTTTACGGAAAAATGTGGCGCCGCTGGCCGGCCTCGGACGGCCGCGAGATTGACCAGCTCGGCTGGTGCATCGAAGGTTTAAAAGAAAAACCATATAGAAAGTCATACGTTGTTTCCGCCTGGAATCCGGATTTTATTTACGCCATGGCAAGCAAAGGAAATGCGAATGAGGTTCCCCCATTTTGCCATACCATGTTCCAATTTCAGACTACGGCCGACGGCCGATTAAATCTTGGACTTTACCAACGGAGCGCTGATTTATTTTTGGGCGTGCCGTTCAATATCGCAAGCTACGCCATACTGCTTCTGATGGTCGCGCAAGTGACTGGCCTCCAACCCGGAGAATTTATCCATACTTTTGGTGATGTTCATATCTATTCAAATCATTTTGACCAAATCAAAGAACAACTCTCGCGGAAACCATTCCCCTTCCCTACCCTAAAACTCAATCCTGAAATAAAAAATATTGACGATTTCAAATTTGAAGACTTTGAATTACAAAATTACGAATCTCATCCGGCGATAAAAGCGGAAATCGCGAACATCGGTGGATTTTAATTTATGATTATCTCGGCTATTGCTGTTACTAATAAAGACCGGGCTATCGGTTTTAAAAATAAACTACTTTGGAATCTTCCACCCGACTTGGAACATTTCAAAAAAATCACTTCCGGCCATACGATTATTATGGGCGGCAATACTTATTTATCACTTGGACGTCCGCTTCCGAAACGCGTAAATATTGTTATCACAAGAAATAAAGATTTTATTGCACCCGGTTGCATTATTGTTTCTTCTCCGGAAGAAGCGCTGGAGCGCGCAAAGGCCGAGGAAGAAAAAACTGAAAACGACCGCAAGGAAATTTTTGTAATTGGGGGCGCATCAATTTATTCACAACTTTTACCGCAAACCGAAAAACTTTATTTAACAATTGTTGACGACGAATCCATTGAAGCCGACACTTTTTTCCCGGATTACTCTGAATTCAAAATCACAAATGAATCAGAACCTCAAGAATATAACGGATTGAAATATAAATTTATTGAATTGGCAAAATAAATTATTTTATGAATAAATTTGTTGCCTTGGTCGGAATGCCCGGCGCGGGAAAAAGCGAAGTAGCTGACGAATTCATAAAACGCGGCTATCAGTATATTCGCTTTGGCCAAATTACTTTAGATGAAGTTAAAAAACGAGGTCTGGAGCCAACCGAAAAAAATGAAAGACCAATACGCGAAGAGCTTCGCAAACAATATGGACCGGGCGCTTTTGCCACTTTAAATATTCCTAAATTTGACGAAGCATTAAAAATTGATAACGTCATTGGTGACGGACTTTATAGCTGGTCTGAATATAAAATTTTAAAAGATAAGTACGGAGAGAATTTAATTGTTATCGCGGTTTACTCTCCGCCGAAGTTAAGATACGAAAGACTGGCAAACCGCGCCGCTCGCCACGGGGATGACCCAAAATTAAAATATCGCTCCTCTACTCCCGAAGCAGCCAGATCTCGCGATTACGCTGAAATTGAAAACATAGA
>JBMORR010000100.1:0-5629 GCA_049322595.1 Patescibacteria group bacterium
CAATATTTCTTGTTTGTTCTTGAGTGTATTGTCTAGGCATAAATATTTGGAAAAATTAAAATCTCGCGAAGTGAGCAAAAGCTCTATTTGCTTCGGCCATGCGGTGCACATCCATTTTCTTTTTAACAGCGTCACCTTGATTTTGATAAGCATCATTAAGCTCATTAGCCAATTTTTCCGCCATTGGCTTGCCTTTTTTATTTCTTGCCGCATCAATAATCCAATGATAGGCCAAATAAATTTTTCGTTCGCCACGAACAGGGATTGGGATTTGGTAATTGGCGCCGCCAACACGTCGGCTTTTAACTTCAAGCGCCGGAGTTACGTTTCTTATTGCTTGATCAAAAATTTCCAAAGGATCTTGTTTTGTCTTTTCTTTAAGAATATCAAAAGCATCATAGACTATTCCTTGCGCTACGGTCTTTTTGCCTCTATCCATAATATAATTAATAAACTTAGCGATATTGGTGCTTTTATATTTTGGATCGGGTAATATTTTTCTTTTTGGTGCTCTTTTACCGCGCATATTTATTTTATTTTGATTATCAAATTAAATTATTTTCCTCTCTTTGCTCCATAAAGCGAGCGACCGCGCTTTCGGCCTTCTACGCCCTGCGTATCATAAACTCCGCGAACAACGTGATATCTAACGCCAGGCAAATCTTTAACACGACCGCCACGGACAAGGACGATTGAATGTTCCTGAAGATTATGACCAACGCCCGGAATATAAGCAGTTACTTCCATGCCGTTTGACAATCTAACTCTTGCGATTTTACGCAAAGCTGAGTTAGGTTTTTTGGGCGTAACGGTTGTTACCTTAAGACAAACTCCACGCTTAAAAGCGCTACCCTTTTTCAGGTCTTTTCTCTTCCGATGCAAAGTATCCAAAGTAGACTGGAGGGCTGGCGTCTTGGTTTTCTTAAAAATTGGCTTTCTTTTTCTCTTAACTAATTGATTTATAGTCGGCATATGCCTATTTTTCTTAACAATTTTTTTGTAAATTAAAAATGACAAAAAATCGAAAAATTTTGTCATCCTGATGCAGGGCAAAGTTTTTGCCACCCTTCGCCCAGTAATGTGGAACTCGTTCAAGATGAACCTGGTTTTTCCTTACAATGTAAATATTACACAAATCCCCTCTGGTCGTCAAGGGGGGATTAAAAAAATAAAGGAATGCCGAAAATTCGATTAATCAAAGCCAAAATCGGATCAATCACATAACTAAAAACTGAAATATTAAAAATCCAGCTCATAACCACCAAACCGAGCAAAATCTGCGGGCCATAAACATCCATAAATCTGCTAATATTTGGCCAGCGACGATCAACAATAAGATGAAGCAAGTGCGAGCCATCAAGCGGCGGAATTGGAATTAAGTTAAAAACCATCAAAACTCCGTTAAAACCAACCAAGGCCTGGAGAAAAATTGTCAGATAACTTAATGGGCCAAAAACTGGATACAAAAATTTTAGAATAACTCCGAAAATAATAATCAAAAGAAGATTTGATGCCGGGCCGGCCAAGGCCACAATCACGGGACCGTATTTTTGATTTTTTAAATTGTATGGATTATAAGGTGCCGGCCGCCCCCAACCAAAACCAATAAACAAAATCGCCAAAGTCCCCCAAGGATCAAGATGAGCTAACGGGTTTAGTGTTAACCGCCCCATCCGCTCGCCGGTCTGATCGCCCTGCAATCGCGCGGCTAAGACATGGAAAAACTCATGAAAGGTAATAGAAATAACGAGCGCGACGAAGATGGCAAAGAAAAGAATAGGGGCAGAAAAAAGTAGACTTATGAGCATAATGATTTTAGATTTAAAATTTCGGATTTATGATTTGATAAAATCTGATTAATGTCAATCATCAATCTAAAATCTTAAATTATAGATCGACGTTCGATATTGACTAATTTTTGAATCTTTGATAACTTAATAAAATAACTAAATATTTCTAAACTTTTATGTCCCGACGCTGTGATGTATGCGGCAAAGGTCCGCTAAAATCTGCCACAAGAAGCCATTCCAATATTAAAACAAAAAAGCGGCTTCACGTAAATTTACAAACTAAAAAAATTGACGGAAAAAGAACAAAAATTTGTGCAAATTGCCTAAAAACAAAAAGCAAAAATAAGTAATCAAATTATATCTTATTTTAGTGAAAAATAAAACCCCGCCATTCCCGGCGGGGTTTCAATCTTCTTATTTTAAAATATCCTCAATCCACAATAACCGATTATATTTACAAATTCTTTCACTTCGCGAGAGCGAACCGGTTTTAATGTATGGGCAACCAAGACCAACGACCAAGTCTGCGATAAAAGAATCTTCTGTTTCGCCAGAACGATGAGAAACAATCGCCGACCACCCTTGCTGCGCTGTCATTTGAATCGCGTCGATTGTTTCCGAAAGCGAGCCAATCTGGTTTAACTTGATAAGTACAGCATTAACTGCCTTTTTCTCAATCGCCGTTTTTATCCTCTCTATATTTGTCACAAGTAAATCATCACCGACAATTTTTGTTTTCTTTCCCAAAATTTTTGTCATCTCGGTAAATGCCCCCCAATCGTCTTCGGCAAACGGATCTTCAATGGAAACAATCGGATATTTTGCCAATAATTTTTTATACCAATCAAGAAGTCCAGCGCTCTTCAATTTTTTTTCGCGACCATTAATTTTCAATTTATAAATTCCTTTTTCGTAAAAACTTGAAGCGGCCACATCCATTCCAATTTTTACCTTTCCGGCATAGCCGGCTTTTTTTATTGCTTCAACAATCAAGTCCAACGCTTTTTCATTTGACGGCAAGCGCGGCGCAAAACCGCCCTCATCCCCCACTCCGGTTTCATAACCTTTCTTTTTCAACAAACTTTTTAAGGTATGAAAAATTTCCGCACCAGCCCGCAATCGTTCGTGAAAATTCGGAAAATTTATCGGCATAATCATAAATTCCTGAGGATCAAGTCCGCTATCCGCGTGCTTTCCGCCGTTTATGATATTCATCATTGGGATAGGTAAAGTAAATTTCTTGTTATTCACTAAACCGCCAAGATACTCATAGAGCTCAACGCCACTTTCCGCCGCAGCCGCCCGAGCAAAAGCTAAAGAAACTCCCAGGATCGCATTTGCCCCGAGTCGTGATTTATTTTTTGTCCCATCAAGTTCAATTAAAAATTCATCCAACTGCCGCTGATTAAAATTTTTCCCAACGAGGGCGCTCTCGATTGTTTGGTTAACATTTCTTACAGCTTTTAAAACTCCTTTTCCGCCGTATCTTTTTTTATCCCCATCGCGGAGTTCAAGTGCTTCGTAAATGCCGGTCGACGCGCCGGAAGGAACGGAAGCAACGCCCTCGCCGCCCTCGACTTTTAATTCCACTTCAACAGTTGGATTCCCGCGCGAATCCAAAATTTCCCTAGCACGGATTGAAGAAATTTTTGGCATAATAGATATAATCTTTATTAATTATTTTCTTCGCGCACCACTTCTACGACCTTATCTTTAAGAAAAAATTCTACCAATTTCTTAATTTCTTCCTGCGCTTTTTGATTTGCTTCCGCAAGCATCTCTGGCGTTACGGCGCTCGCCTCGGCTTGCTTTATCATTTCTGCCATGGCCTGATTATAACCATCATCATTTTCAAAAATTCTTTTCAAAATTCCCTGCTTATTTTCTAAATTTATATCGCCGACGATTCTTGAATTAAAAATTTCCGCTGTCGGAATGGTAATTATCGCCTTATCTTTTTCTAATTTAACATCTTCTTCGCCAAGCTTGGCTAAATCCACTCCAAGGTTCACTTCCGCAATTCCATACGCCCTTATCGCCTGCCCCCAAAGGAGATCGTGCCAAAAACTTTCTGAGCTGTTTGTAATTTTTATTGATTCATTATAAACAAAACTCTGCGTCACTAAAAACCCCCTGTCGCGAAGCGCGGATAGAATTATTTGACTAGAAACTTTTGGCTCCGCTACTTTTTTTGTTCCCCACCAACCAGCAATAATGCCCACCGCCAAGATCACCGCTCCAATCCCGGCATACGTAAAAATTTTTTTCATAAAATTTTATTAATTTTAATTTTGGCCGCACTTTCCGTCATAAAAATCCCACGCATCGCAAATCGCACCTCCTGATAATTTACAATTTCCTTCTTCCGGACTTGCCATCTCGTCTGTAATTATATATTCACCGCCAGTAATCGCGCAGTAACGCGCCGCTTCAGTGATATATCCGGTTACCTTCCGGCCTCCGACGGGACATTCGCCGCGGAAGAGCGCCCACTCTTCACATTGGCGATTATCCTCAAAATAACAAACTCCAAATTCGCCGCCATCACCACGTTTTTCAATTTTCAATGTTCCGCCCATTTCTTCACAATTAACCGAAGCTGGATTTTCAAGACCCGGCTGCTCGTTTACTACAGGCGTCGAATTTATATTTTGGTTTTTCGCCGGCGTAATCATACCACATCCCGCGCCGAGAAAAATTAAACTAACGAGGATGATAAGTTTTTTCATAAATTATTCAACCTGAGCAAAAAGGACGACATAATTTTTCCCATAGGCCTTGGCACATTTAGGACAAGTAGTATAAGAAAAATATAATTTTTTTAAATTTTTATTTTTCGATTTCACATATTCCACCATTTCTTTTGCCCACTTGCCGGCATTCTGATATGGCCCCTCAAAAACTTTTGTTAAAAATGTTCCGGACAAATTTGCCATTTCTGCGCCCGGCACTTCACGCGTGACACTTATATAAATATCCGAACCCCAGGAAGACTTTTCGTCGGTCAACATTAATTGCTCTCCCGTCGCTCCCGCTTTTTCAATTAACGCCATATTTTTGATAATTTTTTTACCCATATTCAGCGGCATATGCAAAAAACTTGTCACATGGTCTTTTACAAATAATTTATTTTCCCACCGAATTTCTTTATCCTGCCACGGTTCCGGATTAAACGGTTCGCAGCAGCCTGTTCGTTGGATGTTTTGGTTGTCCATAAATTTTTATTATAAAATTTTATTAATTATCACGATTTTTGTCGGGGTAGGCGGAATTTTACTGCTCACTCACTTCGTTCGCTGCGCTTTAAAACCCTGCGGTTTTAATATTTCCGCGAACGGAAACCTTACGGTTTCCGACCCTTCCCTGGTTCAATTCCTTTCAAATTACTAAATTAAAGACTCCGTTTAAATTAATATCACTTATCAATCACGATTTTTGTCGGGGTAGGCGGAATTGAACCGCCGCTACACCCACCCCAAGGGTGCGTCCTGCCGTTAGACTATACCCCGACAAAAACCACGACTAAATTCTTTTAGTATAGAAAAAAAACGGGCCCAACGCAACTGCGCTAGGCCCAAATGAACAACTCGCTTAACTATCCGCCTACTACGACCTCCTTTTTACCAGATGTTTGCCGAAAACTCGCCGCGGCTTACACGTAGATTCCGTCGTGGCCGACGAGCAATCCGTGCTCCCACTGATCTTTTTCCTCTCTCTCTTTCGGCGGAGGATCGCTCGGCTGCTTGCCGTCGCTATCGCGCACCATGTCGGTTCCCACCTTCTTGCCCTCGTCCTTCCCATCCATCGTCACGCCTCCTTCTGCCCGTTCGATTTGATGC
>JBMORR010000101.1:0-5595 GCA_049322595.1 Patescibacteria group bacterium
CAAACTCCGGTCAGCCGGTCTGACCCGCGATGGGCAATTTGCTGAAGATCGGCCAAATCAGAAGAAATGTTGCCTAAATCGTGCAAAAATTTTTTACAACAAAGATGGCGGCCGCAAGCTCCGACGTCTCCGGAAATTTTTGCTTCATCGCGAATTCCAAGCTGTTGCAGACGAATTGATTTTTGAAAAGTTTTTGTTAGATCTTTAACTAAATCCCTAAAATCCACTCGCCCGTCGGCCACAAAAGCAAAGGTAATACGCCCACCATCAAAAGAAAAGTGGACGTCAATTAATTTTATTGGTAAGTTATATTTTCTGACTAATTGTTTACAAACCGTGAGCGCTTCTTCTTTTTGGCCTTCCTTTTCTTTCAATTTTTCCTTATCGGCCGTGCTGGCTTTCCTAAAGATCGGTTTGATTTCAATTTTGGCCGCCTCTATTTCTTTGGCATCAATCTCTTTTATTCCAACTATTTTACCCATCTCAACTCCCAAGTCCGTTTTTACCACAACAAAATCTCCCACCGGAAGATTGAGGTCTCCGGCGTCAAAGTCATAAACTCTCCCCCAGGGGGTAAATTGGACTTCAACAATTTTCATGGCGACTTATTATATTTGGAATCTAACGAATCTCTTTATTTCAATTTTCTCTCCAATCTTGGCGATTTTCTGGTTAACCAAATCTTCGATTGTCACGTCTTCGTCTTTAACAAAAGGCTGTTTGAGAAGGCAAACATCTTCAAAGTATTTTTCTAATTTCCCTTCAAGAATTTTTTCAACTACTGACGGAGGCTTTTCTTGCCCCTGCAACTCTTCAAGATACATTTGTTTTTCTTTGGCAACAACTTCTTCTGGAACGTCTTCAGGTTTTACGTATAATGGATTTGTCGCCGCAACTTGCATAGCAATATCATGAACCATCGCCTGGAATTCTTCGTTTCGCGCCACAAAATCTGTTTCGCAACTTACGAGAACCAAAGCTCCGACTTTGCCATTCGCGTGGACATAAGCATGGATTAGACCTTCCTTGGCTTCACGTTCAGCTGACTTCTTTGCCGCTTTTATTTCTCCCTTTTTTCTTAAAACCTCAATCGCCTTTTCAATATCTCCGCCCGTTTCGTCCAGAGCATTTTTACATTCAACAATCCCCGCGCCAGTTTGTTCGCGAAGCTCTACTATAAGTTTTGGATCTACTGCCATATTTTTAAATTTCCAATAGCCATTTCTGACATCAAGTATCCTAAAACAGACATTTGACACCAGTCCTCATACTATCGGATAAGTAATTAAGTAATAATTATTTTTCTGCTGTTTTTTCTTCCGCCTTCACGGCTGGAGCTGCCGGTTTTTCCGGAGCTGATGGTTTTTTATTCTCGTATTCTATCTTTCCTTCTTTTATAGACGCGGCTACAAGGCCAACCATCATTTCAATTGCCTTCACTGCGTCATCATTTGAAGGAATCGCATAGTTAACGTCCTCTGGATTAATGTTTGTGTCGCAAAGCGCAACAACCGCGACTTTTTTCTTCCTTGCTTCGGCTACCGCGGTTTTTTCCGCCTTGACGTCAACAACAAAAATCGCTTCCGGAAGTTTCTTTAATGTTTCCATACCGCCAACCAACTCTTCCAATTTCACTGCTTCTTTTTTGAAATTTATCTGTTCTTTTTTGGTGTACTTGGCGAGTCCGCCGGTTGTCATTTTATTTTTTAAATCAATGAACCGGTCAATCACGCTTTTAATGGTTTTAAAATTTGTGAAAGTCCCACCGAGCCAACGAGTGGTAACATAAGGCATGCCACAATCAATGGCGTGGCGCTTTACGATTTCTTTTGCCTGGTCTTTTGAACCAACAAAAAGAACAACTCCGCCCGCGGCTGTTGTTTTTTTCACAAAATCTAAAGCTTCTTTCAGTTTTTTTGCCGTTTTTTCTAAATTGATGATGTGGACATCGCTCCGTTCTCCGAAAATGTACGGCTTCATTTTCGGATGCCATTTTGAAACCTTGTGTCCAAAATGAACACCGGCCTGGAGCATTTCCAGCATTGATGGAATTTCTGTCATAATTTTTCCTTTTTTTCCTCTGTTTAGCCAAAACTTGCGGGTCAGGCGAGAGGCCGAACCAGGAACAAGTTTTATAAGCAAAACATGTGGGATTACTAATAATTAATAACTTTATTGTATTCTTACATAAAACTAAAAATAACGCAAGGATCATTTAAAAATAAACGCCATCGAGTGAACGACGGCGTAGACGCTACTGCCCGATCATGTTGGCGGTACTAATCGGGGAGTTTGGAGTCGAAGAGCTTCTTCGATGCCGCCACCCACTGATCGACCTCGCCCGGCTTCAACTCGTGCAGAGTCGAGAGTGGGATACGATGCATGAGCTGGGAGGCCGCCCGCTTGGAACGAACGATGTGTTCCTTCCCGTACATCGTCACGATGCCGATTTCCCCCTGCATCTCGAAATCCCAAAGCTTGTCTGCCCTGCAAGGCCCTGCCACGGGTCACCTCCTTTTTGTGGCGAATCTACGCCCACATTAACATGTTTGATTGTTTTGTCAATCTTGTTATTTTTTAGAGATAAAAAAGCGCCGTACCCGAAGGTCGTGCGCTACTCGTCTGTCAGCGTTGCCGGCAGTACTCTCCGATTTCTCGGATTTCCTGCCGACCGATACGGTCATCCCCACTCCCTGCCCGATTCAGAGCACCTCGGGCACATGCAGGCCGCCAGAAGTTCCACGCGGCTCGCGCCTCTCGACGGAACCTGCTCACCCACGATCTGCATCGCCTCGACGTAGGCGCTCTTGAAGAGACACTTGGCCTCCTCGGGACAGAGCTCGATGATGGCCCGAGCGATAGCCCTCCGCGATTCGGTCTCGTTGTAGTGCTCCGAATCGAAAATCTCGTAGCCCGCCGCCGCGATCACGAGACCGATGTTCACGATGTAGGTGCGGTGGTTCGCGACGCAGAAGTCGTAGTATTTCTGCTCGTCCGTGAGTCGCAGAGCGAAGAGTACATCCTGGACATACGGAATCTCCGGCACCACGGCGTTCGGGCAGAAGTCGAAACGGATGCCCGCCTTCTTCAATTCCTCGAGATCCATCTTCTCCTCCCTCCTCTGGCCGCTTCCCGGCCCAGATCTCCAAGTCAATCTTGGAATTATTTAAAATATAATAAAAAATAATTTTTGTCAACCCTCTATCCCCACGAAACGGTGTGCACAAATTTAAAGAGGCTTCCGCCCCCTTGCTTTTTTAACGCATTTTTGCTAAATTGACATTGTTGAATCCCGACAATGTCATTGCGAGGAGCAGAGCGACGCGGCAATCGCATAAATGAGATTGCTTCTCCGCCAGCCAGCGAATCGCAACGACATCATATTTTATGGGCACGCCACAAATTGAAAAATCAAATGACCGAATCTGGAGACAATTAACCAATCTCTGGACTTTCGCGACTATGGGGTTCTTCCTTTTTGATTTTTTCTCTGGCGACCAATATAGCGGATTTACCGCGGCGGTTTCTATTATTTATATTACTATCCTCGGTATTTACGTCGGGACAAAAGAATTTGATCGCTGGCAAGATTCGCACCACGGCAAACGCAAAGGAGAAACGTTTATAATCGTCTGGACATTTATAATTTTATTGTTTATAATTACTGCAATCGCCTCCGGCGGAAAATATAGAATGCCCTCCGAATTTACGGCAACCTATATTGCCCTGCTTTCCATCTTTGCCTTGACACAACGCTCGAAATTTTTACATAATCAGAAAGAACAAAATAATATTAACCAAGACAATAATCAATAATTATGAAAAAAGAAATCCATCCAGAATACCACCCAAAAGCAAAAGTAACCTGCGCCTGCGGAAACTCTTTTACCGTTGGTTCAACTATGAAAGAAATCAAGGTTGAGTTGTGTTCTGCCTGTCATCCATTTTATACCGGCAAACAAAAACTTGTTGACTCAGCGAGACGCGTGGAAAAATTCAAAGAAAAAATGGAAAAGAAGGCCGCCATTTCCGCAACGAAAAAAGAAAAGAAGCCCCGAGTCAAAAAAACAAAGTAGCTATTCCACTCATAAAACATGATAACGTTTTTGTTATCATGTTTTTATGTTAAAATTAAATAATAGTTATGATTCCAGAAATCAAAAAAGCCGAAGAAAGATTTAAAGAACTCGAAGCCGAGCTTTCTCGCCCCGAGGTGGTTTCTGATCCGCAAAAATTAAAAACTGTTTCTCGGGAATACAGCGAGATGAAAGACGTAATGGAAAAAATAGAAAAATTACATAAGCTGGAAAAAGAAGAAGTTGATACAGAAACCGTCGCAAAACAGGAGGTTGCTGAGCTTGCGGCGATTGCAAGGGAAGAATTAGAAAAAATCCGGGCAGCCAAAACCACACTTGAGGCAGAAATAAAATCAGAGTTAACGCCAAAAGATCCGCTGGACAAAAGAAATATTATTGTGGAAATCCGCGCCGGCGCGGGCGGAGACGAGGCCGCGCTTTTTGCCGCGCAATTATTTAGAATGTATTCACGCTTTGCCGAACGCAAGAACTGGCAGACAAAATTAATTTCCTCAAACCGGACTGATCTCGGCGGATTTAAAGAAATTATTTTTTCAGTTCTGGGCACTGGCGCTTGGGGCAATTTAAAATTTGAAAGTGGAGTGCATCGCGTTCAGCGCGTTCCGGAAACCGAAAAAAGTGGACGCGTCCACACCTCAACCGCCTCGGTTGCCATGCTCCCCGAAGCTGAGGATATTGATATTAAAATTGAACCAAAAGATTTACGCATTGATACGTTTTTATCCGGCGGCCATGGTGGGCAAAGCGTCCAGACAACTTATTCCGCGGTCCGTATTACCCACCTCCCAACTGGACTTGTTGTCTCCTGCCAAGACGAACGTTCGCAAGCCCAAAACAAAGAAAAAGCAATGCAAGTTTTACGCGCCCGGCTTTTTGCCATTGAGGAAGAAAAAAGACAGGCGAAAGAAATTGCTGAACGCCGTTCACAAATTGGCAGTGCAATGCGCGCGGAAAAAATCAGAACGTACAATTTTCCTCAAGACCGTGTTTCAGACCACCGCGTCAAAGAAAGCTGGCACAATATTAATGATATTATGGACGGCGATCTTGATCAGATTATTGAGGTGCTAAAAAAAGAAAACCAAAAATAAGATAAAAAATGAGCCGGCCGCAAGGCCGGTTTTTGATATGCAGACTTGACAAATTAATTTTTTTGTAATAATCTAAAAGCATTAAAAAGGGTTGTTCCGCAATACTGCGGGAAAGGTGGCCCTACACCTCGTCCGATGGACGGACGAGTGATGGATATGATCGTAGGGAAGGTGAGGAGGACAGGGATGGACGTTCTCGAAATGGTCAGTAGCGGCAGCCCCATCGGTGCCTACACCCTCGGTGACGTGCACGGCAGAGGCAGACAGACGGAAGATGGCCCGCCGAGGCGGTGCCAAGAACCGGGCTGCGGAACGTTCCTCCGTAGCTCCAACCCCGGCCGATTCTGCGCTCTGCACAGCCGCCCCGTGAGGCGCGGAGCGCACTTCGTCGCCACGGAGCGACGGAG
>JBMORR010000102.1:0-5444 GCA_049322595.1 Patescibacteria group bacterium
TGGTTTAAAAATATAATATTGATCCGGAATAATTCTTCCCTTTACCACGTTTTCCCCAAGACCAAGTCCGGCGCTTATTAAAATTACGTTTCTGAAACCGGTTTCCGTGTCCAAGGTAAAAATTACTCCAGAAGAAGCCAAATCTGAACGCACCATTTTTTGAACTCCAACAGACACGGAAATATCCGCATGATCTAATTTGTGGTCAGCAGCATATGCCATAGCCCGATCAGTATAAAGAGAAGCAAAACATTTCTTAACAACTTCTAAAATATTTTTTTCACTTACATTCAAAAAACTTTCTAGCTGGCCAGCAAACGATGCCACGGGCAAATCCTCTGCCGTAGCTGAAGAACGAACCGCTACCCCAGCTCCTCCCCGCCTGACCAATTTTTTATACTCCCTTACAATTTCGAGGGAAAGTGCGTGAGGAATCTTTCCTTTGATAATTAGATTTCTGATCTTTCTTCCGGCGGCAAGAAGATTTTTTATATTTCCCGAATCAACATTAGAAAGCAGGTCCGTAACTTTTTTTTCTAAATTATTAAATTTTAAAAACTGCCTAAAGGCATAGGCAGTTATGGCAAAACCATTTGGTACAGGAATATTTTTTGACGCTAAATTTTGATACATCTCGCCAAGGGAAGCGTTTTTTCCCCCAACTAACCCTACATCACCGATATTTATCTCATTGAACCAGAGAATTAATTTCTTATTTTTATCCATAAGCTAAAGTTCTTTGATTTCAATCAAATTAATATTCCCGGAACGGCCGACTGGCTCGCCGGCAATTATAATAATTTTTTCTCCGTGAGTTACAAATTTATTCTTTTTAATATAACCGATAGAACGATCCACAAGCTCCTCAACCGAACGGCAAGAAGGAAGAACAAAAGGAATGATTCCCCAAGATAATGTTAATTGCTGTTGTACTCTGACATTATCGGTTGTAACCAAGATTGGTAATTCGGGTCGATAACGAGCAACTATGCGCCCGGCGTACCCGGAAAGAGACGCCGCCAAAATTGCCCTTGCTTCAACAGTTTTTGATAGAATTTTCGCAACTTGACTCACGGCATCATCGATGTTTTTTATTTTCTTTATTATTCCCGGCATTACCAAGTCGTCGTAAGTTGATTTTTCTGTTTCACTTACTATCTTCGCCATTGTTTCTACTGCTAAAAGAGGATAAAGCCCGCTTGCTGTTTCTCCGGAAAGCATTATCGCGTCGGTATGATCAATCACGGCATTGGCAACATCGGAAACTTCAGCGCGCGTCGGGCGCGGTTTTCTAATCATGGAATCAAGCATCTGAGTCGCAACAATTACCGGCTTGGCGGCAGCTAAACATTTATCAATGATTTTTTTCTGCCAAAGAGGCACGTCTTCAGCCGGGGTTTCAATACCTAAGTCGCCGCGGGCAATCATAATTCCATCTACTGCCTCCAAAATTTCTCCAAAATTTTTAATAGCTTCGTGTTTTTCCACTTTGGCAATTATTTTTATTGGGGCATCTTTTGGCAATTTTAATTTTTTCTCTAGAGAACGAATTAAATAACGCAAATCATAAATTTCCGAAGCGCGAGAAACAAAAGAAAGAGCAACCCAATCAACACCCTCTTTAACGGCAAACTCTAGATCGTCTTTATCTTTCTCTGTAAGCGGAGGAATGCTGACCGAAGTGTCTGGCAAATTTATTCCTTTATGCGAAGTTAAAGTTCCGCCGACGACAACTTCACAAAAAATATCACGGCCAGAAATTTTTAAAACTTTTAATTCAATTAAGCCCTCGTCCAAAAGCAGCCGATTACCCGGAGATAAATCTTTATGTAAATTAGTATAAGTTGTAGGTATTTTATTTTTTTCTTTTTTTGAACTAGTGGTCAAAATAATTTTACCCTTGGGAACAAGCTTTATTCCCGCTGAAGTTATTTCTCCAACTCTAATACGCGGCCCCTGCAAGTCGGCAATAATGCCGATTGGTTGCGCCATTTCTTTAGAAATTTTTCTTATGGTTTTAATAACCTTGCCGTGCCAGGCATGTGTTCCATGGGAAAAATTAAGCCTAGCAACATTCATCCCGGCTTTTATCATTTTCTGCAAAGTAGCCGGTTTTTCCGAAACAGGCCCTATAGTACATACAATTTTTGTGCGTTTCAGCATAAAGATGAAGAAAAAATTAAATAGCAAGACTATTATAACATAAATTTAACATACAAAAAAGCCGAGATTTCCACCCCGGCTTTTTATTAAAAACAATTCTGTTCTTTTAATACTCCATTCCTCCACCCATACCGCCATGGTTATGCTCTTCTTTTTTCGCGGGCAAATCGGTCACAACTGCCTCGGTCGTAAGAAGCATAGCGGAAATAGATGCGGCATTTTGAAGCGCAGTACGCGTTACTTTGGTTGGGTCAATAATTCCTGCTTCGACCAAATCTTCATATTTGTCGGCTACGGCATTGTATCCATAATTTCCCGGCTGGCGCTTTACTTCTTCCACTACCACGTCTCCGTTTTTTCCAGCATTATTAGCAATCTGACGAACTGGTTCAAGAAGCGCGCGACGCAAAATATCAATGCCAATTTCTTCTTCGCCTTCTACCTTAACGCCATCTAAAACTCTTGAGGCGCGAAGCAAGGCCACGCCGCCACCAACCACGATTCCTTCTGCTACCGCGGCTTTTGTCGCGGCTAAGGCATCTTCAATTCTTAATTTCTTTTCTTTAATTTCTGTTTCTGTTGCCGCACCAACTTTCAAAACCGCTACTCCACCGGATAATTTTGCTAATCTTTCTTGTAATTTCTCTTTATCAAACTCTGATTCGGTTGTTTCAATTTCTTTTTTGATCTGAGTAACGCGGGCTTTGATTTTTTCTTCATCACCCTTGCCTTCAATAATCGTTGTATTTTCTTTTGTTGAAACTACCCGTCTTGCCTGACCAAGGTCGGAAATTTCTGTATTTTCAATTTTCAAACCAAGGTCTTCAGTAATCACTTTTCCGCCAGTCAGGGCTGCGATATCTTCTAACATTTCTTTTCGACGATCACCAAAACCCGGAGCTTTAATTGCTAGCGTGTTGAAAGTTCCCCGCAGCTTGTTGACTACGAGCGTTGCCAGAGCCTCGCCGTCAACCTCATCGGCAATAATAACCAATTCTTTTCTCCCGCTTTGTGCTAATTTTTCAAGCAACGGCAAAATATCATTTAGAGCGGAAATTTTTTTATCGGTAATTAAAATATAAGGATCTTCGTAAACCGCTTCCATTCTTTCGGCGTTCGTAATCATATATGAAGAAAGGAGTCCGCGATCAAACTGCATTCCTTCTACAATTTCTTTTTGCATGCCAAAAGTCTGCGATTCTTCAACGGTAATTACTCCTTCCGGCCCAACCTCTTCCATGGCTTCGGCAATCACTTTACCAATCTCCGGATCGTTGGCAGAAATAGAGGCAACCTGCTGTCGCTCTTCTTTTGTGGAAATATCCTGTTTCATTCTTTGTAATTCTTCCACGATCGCCTTCACGCCTTTTTCAATTCCTGATTTAATCAAAATCGGGTTTGCTCCGGCAGCAACATTTTTCAAACCTTCGGCAACAATGGCCTGAGCTAAAACAGTCGCGGTAGTTGTTCCATCACCGGCCACGTCATTTGTTTTTGAAGCAACCTCTTTTACAAGTTCCGCGCCAATATTTTCAAATTTATCTTCTAGCTCAATCTCTTTAGCAATCGTCACGCCGTCATTTACAATTTGCGGCGTACCAAAACCTTTATCCAAAACAACATTCTTGCCACGCGGACCAAGAGTAACCTTTACGGCGTCAGCCAATTTATCCACGCCTCTTTTTAGAGATTGTCGCGCTTTTTCATTAAATAAAATTTGTTTTGCCATAATATTTTTAATTTATTTTTTAAATAATTGCCAAAATATCTTGCTCGGAAATAACAAGCAATTCCTCGCCATCAACCTTAATTTCATCTGGACTATATTTTTTGAACATTACTTTGTCGCCAACTTTTACAGACATCGGCGCGAGCTCGCCATTATCCAAAAGACGACCCGGACCAATAGCTAAAATTTCGCCCCTTTCGGCTTTTTCTTTCTCTACGGTTTCCGGCAAAACAATGCCTGATTTTGTGGTAATGTCTTCGGCGATTGGTTTTATAATTACCCTATCGCCCAATGGTTTGATGTTCATATTTCCCCTTCTTTTAATATTAATTTTAAAGACAAAAATCAGACTAAATGGTCTGTTTTTATCATAATATTTTATGTTGTATTTTATACTTTGTCAAAATGATTGTCAAGTCTCTTTTGCCCTAAGCTAAAAACCAGCCAAAATAACAATACTCCAAAATAAAATGTCCAAAGATAATGGTCAAAAAGACCGATAATTAAAAGGGTAACGAGTAATGGGTAATGAGTAATAGCTGATTCTTTAATAATAAAAATTATTGCTACTAACCAAAATAAAAACCCTACAATTCCGAGTTCGGCCAATATCAAAATGTAAATATTATGAACCGGCTGATAACCCCATGATTGCAAATTTGGATTAATCTCATTATGAATGGCTAGAGTATAATTACCAAGCCCAACGCCAAAAAATGGATGTGCTTTTATCAGTTGCCACGCTTCGCCAAAATAATCCAGTCTTTCTGCTGTCGATTTTGTTTCCAATCTTTCTTCACCAGAAATTCTTGTCTCTACCGGCTCCCAAAAAATTACTGCAAAAATCGCGGCAATTACTAAAAAAATAAAAGTGAATTTTAACAAATTAATTTTTAGTTGCCGGGGTTGTCTAAAAATAAAAAGCGCAAACCACGATAAAATCAAAATTGCCAAAAAACTTAAAATGACACTCCTGGAAAACGTAGTGAAAAGCCCCAAAGATAAAACCGAAAAAACCGCGGGTAGAATTAATTTTTTAAAACTGTGATTAGTTTTCTGATAAAGCCAAAAGGTTAAAAACATTGCCACGGAGAGAAATCCAGCCAGAATATTTGGATGGGGCAAACAGCCATAAGCGCGAAGCCATCGGCGAAGCGCTGTTTCCGCAACAACAGTTCCGGGAATTGCCGGGTCGTGGAGCGCCATACCGAGCCATTTTGACGCGAAAGTTGACTGCGAAAAAAATTGCCAGAGACCGAGACTGGATTGAATCAAGGCTGAAAATATAAACGACCAGACCAATTTTACAATATCAATTTTCACGACGCGCAAAACCAAAAATATGCCAATTCCTTCTGCAAACCAATGCCAGCTATAGAGTGCCAAATTTTTTGAGTCAGCCCATAAGACAGACGCGAGAGCATAAAGCAAATAAGCAGATAAACAAACAAGTAGATAAACAAATTTTGAATTTTTAATTGTAATTTTTAATTTTTCATTTTTAATTTTTAATTCCCCTGCTGTCCACCACACTATCGCCAAAGCAAAAATT
>JBMORR010000103.1:0-5136 GCA_049322595.1 Patescibacteria group bacterium
AAGGAGACATTGAACGAATCGCGGTTTTGGTTGAGGAATGCAAGCAGATGAAGATAGAAGTTTTGCCCCCAGATATTAATGAAAGTTTTTCTACTTTTACGGTCGTGGCAGCGTCTTTAGCCGAAGGTCGCCCGCGCATCCGTTTTGGACTTTTAGCTGTTAAAAACGTTGGGGAAAATATCGTTAAGACCGTAATTCATGAAAGAAAGGCAAACGGCCCATATAAAAACTTAGAAGATTTTTTGACGAGAGTTCAAACAAAAGATTTAAATAAAAAATCTTTGGAGAGTTTAATAAAATGCGGGGCCATGGATCTTTTTGGCGAGAGAAACCAGATGCTCCAAAATCTAGACAGGTTGCTTAATTTTACAAAAGATCTTGGTCGCGAAGCGGCAAGCCAGCAGACGAGTTTGTTCGGAATGATTGCTACGGCTTCCAGTGTTCCCGCGCTTCGACTCGATCCGGCGCTCGAAGCAACAAAAGAGGAAAAGCTTTCTTGGGAAAAAGAGCATCTCGGTCTTTATATTAGCGAACATCCGTTATCCGAATTAGCTGGTGATTTAAGAGAGGTGGTTATTGCTTGTTCGGGGTTAAAACAGTGCTCTCCTAATTCAAAAACAAGAATTGCCGGAGTGATTAATGATATTAAAAAAATTATTACTCGCAGCGGGGAGCCAATGATGTTTGTAAAAGTTGAGGACCTTGGCGGATCGGCTGAACTTTTAATTTTTCCTAAAACATTAAAAAGTATGAGTGATATCTTCCATGTTGGAAAAATGATTATCGCGAGCGGAAGGTTGTCTGATAAAGATGGAGAGATGAAGCTGATTTGCGAAAACGCAAAAGAAATCAATAAAAATAATATATCAGAGGTAGTTAAAAATGCGGCAAAGACAAATGGGAGTTTTTATCAAGTTTCTACCTACGCAAATGGAGTGAACGCTAAAAATAACGGATTTTCTGCGCCGGGGAATGATACTTCAGATTGTTCAAAGGCTGTTTGTCTTAGAATAAATTCGCTTGGTGGGGAAACCACACAAAAGTTAAAAGATATTTTTTTTCGCTTTAAGGGTGACTATAAAGTTTTGTTATCAGTTTTGAGCGCTGATGGCCGAAAAAAAATCCAAACAGATTACTCGGTAACCTTAAATGAAGAGTGTCGTGAGGCTCTGGAGGGGGTTGTGGGAAAGGAAAATTTACAAGTTTTAGGCAGTTGATGTATTTTGCTTAAACCTTTATTTTTGTGTATAATTAAATAATGCGTAGTTTTTTAAATTGCCCTCTTGGGCTATAATATAATTTAAAAATATGAAAAATTTTCTCGCGAGAAGCATCTTTTTCCTGAGTTTTGTTTGTATTATTTCTTTTTCGCCTAAAAGCGCCGGAGCACAAACTCTTGAATATGACCTAGGCATAAGCTCTGGTGATATATTCTTTTCAGAATCAACTTTAATCGCGGGGAAGCCGATGAGACTTTATGCCGCTATTCGTAATTATGGTACGCGCGATGTCTCTGGTTATGCTACTTTCTATGCCGGCGCTAATATTATTGGAACATCGCAGGTTGTTTCGGTGCGTGCGGGCGGCTATAGTGATGAGGTTTTTGTAGACTGGACTATTCCGGAGGGGAATTTCAATATAAGGGTTGATATAGTTGGCCAGTTACCGCAAGACCAAAATCAAAATAATGATTCAGCCATGACAGGAATGTTTTATCCGGAAAAAGATAGCGATGGCGACGGAGTAATCGATAAAAATGATAATTGTCCGAACATGGCCAATTCCGATCAGACCGACACTGACGGCGATGGAATAGGAAATGTTTGTGATACAGATGACGACAACGACGGTTTGACGGATACAAAAGAACAAGAAATCGGGACAAATCCCCTTGACTCAGATACTGATGACGACGGAATTTTAGATGGCCAGGATAATTGTCCAAAAAATGTGAATTCTAATCAGGCCGACAAAGATCATGACGGAATTGGTGATGCTTGTGATTCAGTAGACAATAGTCCTCCGCCATCAAGTGGCGGCACTCCGTCTACTCCTGCGGACTCTGATTCCGATGGAGTCCCTGATGGCCGGGATAATTGTAAATATGTTGCGAATGCTTCTCAGGCTGATAACGATAAAGATGGAATTGGTGATGCTTGTGACAGCGACGATGACAATGATGGAGTGAGTGATGTTGATGAAGGTAAGGCGGGCACTGACCCAAAAAATCCGGACACAGATCAGGACGGGACCAAGGACGGAGATGACGCCGAGCCACTAAACCAAGACCAGAGCACTTCTTTGGAAGAGGAAAGCGGAGAAGGCGAGGGGGAAGTTACATTGGAAGATCGTGGTGCTTGGAGCGGAGACAGTTTATCCGGACAAAATGCGGGTTTAGAAAATATATTTATTGATTCTTCTCAGTTAAGCTGGAACACTTTTATTTTTAAAGTTAAAGATAATTCTGGCCTGCAAAATTTGAGTTATGGTTGGGATTTAGGAGACGGCGGAACTGCAGCGGGGAAAGAATTGCAGCATTCATATGCAAAATCCGGAACCTACCTTGTGGTTTTGGATATTAATGACGGCGCAGGTGTTGTTAAAAAAATCCCCACCACCGTACGCGTCAGCTTTTTATCGGTAAAAAATCCATATTTATCATTCCCTCTGGGAATTTTACTTGGCTTAACAATTCTTTTTGGAACCAGAAAGTGGCTTAAGAAAAAAAATGAGCTTAACGAAATAGACGGAGAGATTAAATAGATTAAATATTTTAAGGAGGCCATATGGTAAAAAGTAAAACATCGCAGAAGCATGAAGCGCCGGTAAGTTTTTACAGAAGAATTGCTTTTGTTTTTGTCGCTCTGACAAGCGTTTTAATAATTCTTGCGACGTATTTTTTCTTAAGCAGAGCGGAAATTGTAGTAACAGTTTCCAAGGAACCGATTAGCGCGGATTTTATAGTTGATTTAAAAGAAGTGGCCGTTCAAAATCCGGCGGAACCGTCTGTTGCCCTGCCAGATACCGCAACAATTTCGGGAAAAGTTGTAGAAACGGTTGTCTCGGGAAGCGAAGAATATTCAGCTGGCGGAAAGAAGACTGTCCAAGGGGATATTGGAGGGACTGTTACGATTTTTAATAAATACAGCAAGGATCAACCCCTTGTGGCTACAACACGGCTTTTATCTTCCGAGGGGATACTTTATCGGTTAAAGAATAGGGTTACTGTTCCGGCCGGGGGCAAGTTGGAAAATGTAGAAGTTTATGCCGACACTCCGTCGGAAGCTGCCGCAAAACTTGGTCCCACAACATTTATCATCCCCGGACTTTGGGAAGGACTGCAGGATAAAATTTACGCCCAAAGTTTTTCTCCAATGCACGGCGGAGAGCAAGAAGTTACGTTTGTCACTCAGGCGGATTTAGATAGTGCCTATAATGATTTAACTCAAACTCTTTCGACGCAAGTTTTAGATGATATCAAGAAAGGGATGCCTTCGGCGGGAGAGATTTTTGGCAAAGTTATAATAAAAGAAATTTCCGAAAAGCGGAGCGATCTTAAGGTGGGGGCAGTAGGTGATAAATTTACGATTAATTTAAAAATGAAAGTTGTGGGCGTAGCTTTTTATAGAAGAGATCTGGAAAGTTTGGCAAAGGGGGAGTTAAGTGCTAAGGTTCCCGCCACTAAAGACTTGACTAGCGTTAACTATAATGATATGACTTTTTTAGTAGAAAAGTATAATGTTGGTACTGGTGAGGCGAATATTATGGTTCATCTAACTGGAGAAATGGCCCTTAAGCCCGATAGTTTGATTTTTGATAAAGACAAATTCATTGGTCTTTCAAAAGAAAAAATAATTCAGTATTTATCAATTTATTCAGAAATTGAAAGAATCACTATAAAATTTTCTCCTTTTTGGGTGAAGAAGGTCCCTCAGATAAAAAACAATATAAATATTATTGTTAAATAATAAATTATTATAGAAAGATTTTGTGCGGGGGAGCGCAAAGCTTTGGATTTATGAATAAAGAAAAATTGGAAATAATGCGCCATTCAGCGGCTCATGTTTTAGCGGCCGCTGTTTTGGAACTATACCCAACCGCTAAGTTCGGGGTCGGTCCGGTTGTGGAAAATGGATTTTATTACGACCTTGAGTTAGAAAAAAATTTAACTATTGCAGATTTGCCAAAAATTGAAAATAAAATGAGGGAGATCGCGAAGAAAGGTTTGGCATTTGAAAAACAGGAAATGTCGAGAGAGGAAGCAATTAAAATTTTTGAGCAATTTAAGCAACCCTATAAATTAGAATTATTGCGCGAGGGTACAGTAGGAGAGGAAGGGAAAATGGAATCTCTCGGCGAAAAGGTAACGCTTTATAAAACGGGAAAGTTTACCGATCTTTGTCGCGGTCCTCATGTTCCGACAACTAAAGCGATAGGTGTTTTTAAATTAACAACAGTTGCCGGCGCTTATTGGCGCGGTGACGAGAATAAGCCGATGCTTCAGAGAATTTATGGCGTGGCCTTTGAGACACAAAAAGAACTTGATGAATATTTGAAAATGCGCGAAGAAGCAGAAAAGAGAGACCACCGAAAAATTGGTAAGGATTTGCAGATTTTTACTTTTAATGATTATGTGGGACCCGGTTTGCCGCTATGGTTACCCAATGGCGCGGTGATCATTAATGAATTAGAAAAATTAGCCAAAGAAACGGAACGTGAGGCAGGATATCTTGAAGTGAGAACCCCACACGTTGCCAAGGAAGAAATGTATCTAAAATCCGGTCATCTTCCGTATTACAAAGAGAGTATGTTTCCTCCAATGATCATGATGGAGGAGGGCGGTCAAAAAACAACGTATTATTTAAAAGCAATGAACTGCCCCCATCACCATCAGATTTTTGCGGCAGATCCCAGAAGTTATCGTGAGTTACCCTTGCGTTTGGCCGAATATGGGACTTGTTATCGCTATGAAAAAAGTGGCGAGCTTTTCGGCTTGATGCGAGTTCGGATGCTTTCAATGAACGATGCTCACATTTATTGTACCGAGGATCAGTTTGCCAGTGAGTTCTTGGGCGTGATAAAGCTTTATTTGAAATATTTCAAGATTTTTGGAATTAAAAAATACGTGATGCGGCT
>JBMORR010000104.1:0-5097 GCA_049322595.1 Patescibacteria group bacterium
ATGAATTATATTTTTTTTCTTTTTTAAAATTTAAAGATTTTCTAAGCTCTTCATTTTCTTTTCTGAGAGACAGTAGTTCCGCCTTTTCGGCGATTAATTGATCTCTTTCTGCTAACAATTTTTCGTAATCAGTCGTAGATATTTCCGGTTTAAAAAATACTTGGATTTTTTGCCCAAAGTTATATAGCCCCAAGCCCACCGGACTAAGTATTCTGATTACAGTATTTTCCACTGGGTAAAGAATTCCACTATAATGAAGAATTAAAATAAGAAAAAAAACTAGAATTGTAGTTAAAAATGACTTTGAAACATTGAAACGCATAATTAAACTAAAATCCAAATTTTTAATTTTGGATTTTAATATTTTTTACTTTAACAAAAATAAATCTTATCTTCTTTTTTCTTCTTCTTGAGTTGAGGGAACGGCAATTTCTTTAAGTAGAGGAATGTTTTCTAAAAGCAAGCCAGTTCCCCGAACAGTAGAAGTCAAAGGATCGTCAGCAACCCTGACGGGAATTTCTGTAGCTTTTGCAATTGCCTGGTCAATGCCCCTGAGCAACGCTCCTCCGCCAGTTAAGATCATTCCCCTTTCAAATATGTCCGCCAAGAGTTCCGGTGGAGTCACCTCAAGAGTTGCCTTCACTCCATCAATAATTTGCTTAACAGAACGACCCAGTGCTTCACGAATCTGAATATCATTAACCGTTACTGATTTAGGGAGGCCGGTAAGAAGATCCCTTCCCCGCATTTCTATTGTTAGGGGTTCCTTGAGTTCCGCTGCCGAACCAATTTTTATTTTTATATCTTCTGCAATTTTTTCTCCTAAAAGCAAATTAAAAACATCGCGAGCATATTGAATAATATTTTTGTTCATCTCTTCCCCGGCAACACGCAGAGTTTTCCAGGTAACGACTCCCGAAAGTGCGATTACAGCAATCTCCGTAGTTCCTTCTCCAATATCAATAATTATGTTACCAACCGCGTCGGCAATAGGAAGTCTTGCTCCAATTGCCGCAGCCATTGCTTTCTCAATCAAGAAAACTTCTCTTGCGCCAGCAGATAATGCCGCGTCTTCCACAGCTTTTCTTTCTACCTCAGTGATGTCGAGAGGAATACCGATGACAACCCGCGGTCTTGGCAAAATTGTAAAACCTTCTTGATGCACTCTATCAATAAAATATTTGAGCATCTTTTCCGTAACTTCAAAATCAGAAATTATTCCATCAACAATCGGTCGGGCGGCAATAATATGCGGCGGAGTTTTTCCAAGCATTTTTTTGGCATCTTCGCCGATTGCCAAGATTTGACCAGTTTTATTGTTTATAGCAACAACCGAGGGCTCATTAATCACGATCCCCTTATCCTTAACAAATACCTTTGTATTGGCTGTACCAAGATCAATCCCCAGATCTCTCGAAAACCGACCCAATAAATTATTAAACATAAATTATTTTCTCAAAAATTTTTCAACTTTATTTGTTTTAACTAATTCCAGTCCGCCCTCTCTCCTGCCTTTTACTTCTATGCTATTTTTTTCTAAAGTTTTCTCGCTAATTACAAGCCTAACTGGAATACCAAATAAATCGCTTTCCGCTAATTTAACTCCAGAACTGGGTTCTTTTCGGTCATCATATAATACGTCAAATCCAGCTTTTTGTAAAGACTCCAGAAGCTTTTCTGATTCCTTTTCGATTTTTTTATTTTTCTTTGTATCTTTACTAAAAAGCGGAACTAGATGAATATCAAAAGGAGCAACTTCTTTTGGCCATACAATCCCTCTATTGTCATGGGAAACCTCAACAATGGCACCAAGAATCCTGCTCGGTCCGATCCCGTAACACCCCATCATAACTAATTTTTTTCTTCCTTCTTTATCTAAAAAATTTAAATCAAAGGCTTCGGAAAATTTGGTTTTTAATTTAAAAATATTTCCAACTTCTATAGATTTTCCTTCCATAATTTCCCCGCCGCATTTCGGGCATTTATCGCCGGATTTATATTCAGCGATTTCTTTATTCTGCGCGTAGCGGCATTTTTTGCAGTAAAAAATCAGATCCTCTCCGTTTTCTGTCAAAACCTGAAACTCGTGAGAATATTTTGAAAATGTTCCTCCCGATGCTTCGACAACAAGCGCGTCCAGTCCAAGCCGTTTAAAAATTTTAAGATACGCCTCTTTGGCTTTTTCATAATAAGAATCTAAGTCAGTCTCATCTGCGTGGAAACTATAAAGATCTTTCATGGAAAATTCTCTTCCTCGAAGGAGGCCAGACTTTGCCCGCGGCTCGTCGCGAAATTTATCCTGAATCTGATAAACTGCCAAGGGTAAATCTCTGTAAGAATTTACTATTTTTTTAACAAGTGGTGTTACAATCTCTTCGTGGGTCGAGCCAAGAGCATAATCTTTTCCTCCAGATCCTTCCAGTTTGAATAAAACGTCAATCGAATCCCAACGCCCTGTTGTGGTCCAGTTTTCTTTTGGAGTCAGGGCTGGCATCAAAATTTCCTGGCCACCAATAGAGTTTATCTCTTCGCGAATAATTTTTTTTATTTTATTCAAAACCCTTAAGCCAAGTGGCAGATAAGTATAAACTCCAGCCATTAGCTTATCAACAAACCCGGCACGCACCAAAAGTTGGGCGTTGATACTTTTTTCTTCTTCAGAAATTTCTTTTGTCGTTTTGTAAAATAATTGTGATTGCAGCATTTTTATAAAAATAATTATTATCTTTTTTTATCGTATGAAATATAAAAAAATTCTATGATAACTAAGGCTAAAACCAAAAAAATTATATTCCACCAGGTTAAAATTTTTTGGCTTTTTAAAATTAATCCACCAATAACAATCAAACCTAATAAAGTTGCCTGCCTAAACGAGACTGTCACTGTCTTAAAAACCAATTCTTCATTACCAAATTTCATCCGCAGGAGCAGCCCCAAAACTGACAAAGTTCCGACTAATGACAAAAATAGACTCAAATAGAAAAAAATAAAACCCAGGACTCCAGCCGTTGTTGGATCAACTGAATAAAGCACAAATCCCCAAATTATCCAACAAAAAATAGCGCTGATTGTCATTAAAATCAAATATTGCTTTAGGGTCATAAAGCCTTGATTTGTTGCGTTAAATTCTAATAAGAGTATAGCAAATTAAGAGTAAATCAGCAAACCCATTGTAATCTTGACAAATCTCCAAAAATAGTTTATAGTAAATAGCTGCAAAGCATGTTGCTCGGTCACGCAAATCCTGCGTTTGGCCTGAGTAATTCATGTCTTTGCGCCTCAACATCGCAAATAGGAGGAGCGCGATGAGTACCTTC
This sequence comes from Patescibacteria group bacterium, assembly GCA_049322595.1. Taxonomy (GTDB): domain Bacteria; phylum Patescibacteriota; class Patescibacteriia; order XYB2-FULL-38-15; family XYB2-FULL-38-15; genus JAHIRI01. The sequence continues at coordinate 3,318 of JBMORR010000104.1, forward strand.
AAAAATCCTCGCGGCGATCAGAGCCAAAATCCGAGGGGGGGAGCTCAGTGGATCGCCGAACGCCTGACCAAAAAGCTCCTGTTCGGCATACGCTCCAATGGCCGAATCAAGGAGATTACTCTCCGCCTGCAAAAGGACGGAGAAAACTTTCCGATGAGGTGGTTTCGGGACTTTGCGGTGACCCTTTGGCTCGCTGATAGCACCGCAATTGCCTGCGAAGTCAATGAAGCGAAAAATATCAGGAGGAAGTGGTTCTTCCTCTTGCTCACACCAAGTGCGGATTACGACGACCTTTCTTTTTGGGACGACCTCGAAGAAGATGATGTTCTCCGCATTGAACTCGCCACCGGCGATGAAAAGCTGCTCTTTGTTTGGCACCCGGACGTTCGGCTTTTCATGTGCGAAGAGGTACATTGATGAAAAACAAAGAGGCGCCCGTCATAATGACGAACGCCTCTCTTTTTTTAAAAAAATTTTAGTGATTAGTGCATTGTTTGCTTTGTCATCTCTTCACCTTCTTCAAACCAACCCATTTCTACAAGCCCTTCCTTCATATCATCCCAAGCTTTCGTTTCCTCATCTAATTGATCTTTTAAGGTTTTGGCATATCTTTCTAGGGCTTTTCTTTGTTCTGTAGATAAACTAGATTCTGCGTCAAAAGCAATCTCTAATAAATTATCAATCTGCTCCTTCAAAACCTCGCCCCTTTCCTTGCCCGATATTTCTTGAGCTGTCTCCAAAATTTCTAATGTTTCACGGACGCCTTCAGGCACTCTTCCCTTTTCAATGGTAAATTCTCTCTCAGACATTCCTTCTCTCATATTTTGTTCAAGTCACATTTTGGTTTGCAAATCGCTAATGCGAAGACCAAACCGGCGTGACGGTTAATGTTAAATTTTAGTTTAAAAAAGACCTTTTAGTACTTCATGTACCTTAATAAATTTTAACATATTTTTTTTGTTTTGTCAATCCCCTACATCTTAAATTTAAGCTCTTCCACCACTTCCCCTCCGAGCCGTCGATTTAATTCTTTTATAATTTTTCCCCGCCTTAAATAAATTTCCTGTGTTACGACTGACGATAAACAGCCGACGGTTAATATTTTTCCCCTTAAATACATCCCCTTCGCTCTCCGCGCGACGCCAGGCCCCATAACTTCTATTACGACTTCATTAAATTTTTCGAGCGCCTGGGCAGCCAAAACCTGATGACTGATGCCGGATTGCCGGACGTTTCTTTGCAAAAGATTTTTTAATGGAATAAATGTCATAAAGTGCGATGTTCGCAAATATCTTTAAAATCACAATTTTTACAGGTAAACAAACCCGGCCTTGGGGAAAAATTGCTCTTTTTAATTTCTTCAATTGTCTCAATAATTTTATCCTTAATCGCTTGAACTTCTTTTTCTGTGCCGAGAAACGACATTTTTTTATTTTCTTCAAGATAATAATAGCTAAGTAATGTCGGCTTTTCTCCAAGCACTTCGTTTGCCGCGGCCTGATAAATTAAAAGCTGATCTTTATCTAAAAATTTTTCATCCTTTGGCACGCTGCCGGTTTTGTAGTCAATAATCTCCACGCCGCCAGGAACAACGTCAACCCGATCAATCGCACCGCGCACAGTATATTCTCCTATTTTTAAATTAAAACCATTTTCCAGATATTTTGTTTTAGGCCAATTTCCCTGGTGTTTTTTATAAAATTCTCGAAGCATTTTTCGGCCAAGTTTTTTATATTCTTCCTCGTGACTTTTACTTTCATACCAATCATTAATCCAGGTT
>JBMORR010000105.1:0-4999 GCA_049322595.1 Patescibacteria group bacterium
AGAAATTGATGGTCAAAAATTAGAAGACGTTGAAGTTATGCAAACTTATCTTGCCGGAAAAATTGATATGCCGGTTAGATTCATATTGGAAAGAGACGGCCAAAAAATAGAAAAGGAAATCAGCCCAACATTTCTTATCGAAACGGGGCGCGGGGGTATTGGCGTTGGGCTTATAAAAACCGGAATAGTTTCTTATCCATGGTATTTATCTTTATGGAAGGGGGCGGAAAGCGCGGTTTTGTTTACTGGCGAGGTAGCAATAGCTTTTTATGAATTAATTAAAAATTTAATTGTGACACAAAAAGTTTCTGTTGATCTTTCCGGGCCGGTTGGTATTGCTGTTTTGACTGGCCAAGTAGCAAGAATGGGAATAATTTATCTTTTGCAATTTACCGCCTTGCTTTCCATAAATTTGGCAGTGATAAATTTTTTACCGTTTCCGGCATTAGACGGTGGTCGCATTTTATTTTTAATAATTGAAAAAATTCGCCGCAAACCAGTCAGTCAAAAAATAGAAAATTTAGTACACAATATCGGTTTTAGTCTTTTGATGCTTTTAATTTTACTTGTAACTTATCGTGATGTTATAAAATTTAGTGATAAATTCGTAAGTTTGTGGGATAAAATTATTAATTAAACTTATGTTGCAGGAACAACTTCAGCAATTAAAAACCAGGGGGCTAGACGAAATAAGGAAGGCGGGAGATTTAAATAAGTTGAGGGATTTAGAAGTTAAATATCTTGGTCGAAAAGGGGAGCTGACAAAAATTTTGCGGACAGTCGGAGAATTAGCGGAGCAAGAACGCGGAAAAATTGGCGATTTGGCAAATCAAGTCAAGCAAACATTGGCAAGCGAAGTCGGAAGAGTCAAAAAAAATCTTGGCGAAAAGGAGGCGGGCTTGGCAGATGAAAAAGAGTGGATTGATGTGACGGCCTCTAAAATAAAAAAAGACTCCGGTCATTTAAACCCCGTTTCTATTATCCAATATGAATTGGAAGATATTTTTTCTTCTATGGGTTTTATGGTTTTGGATGGGCCGGAACTGGAATCAGAATATTATAACTTTGAAGCGTTAAATATTCCTTCTTGGCATCCGGCTCGCGATATGCAGGATACGTTTTACGTTGAAGGCAACGGATTTTTAATGCGCACGCATACTTCCCCGATGCAGGTAAGGACAATGGAAAAGTATGGTGCGCCACTTAGAGCAATTGTGCCGGGTCGATGTTTTAGAAATGAAGCGACCGACGCTCGTCATGAACACACTTTTTATCAATTGGAAGGATTTATGGTTGATAAAAATATTTCCATGGCAAATTTAAAAGCGGTGCTAGAAATTGTGGCGCAAAAGTTGTATGGTTCGGAAACGAAAGTTAGGCTTAGGCCTAAATATTATCCCTTTGTCGAGCCCGGAGTAAATGGCGAAGTAACTTGTTTTTTGTGTAAAGGAAAAGGTTGCCGGCTTTGTAAAAATACCGGATGGCTTGAAATTTTTGGCGCCGGCTTGATACATCCAAATGTTTTGAGAGCAGGCGGAATCAATCCGGAAAAATGGAGCGGGTTCGCTTTTGGTTTTGGTTTAACGCGTCTTGCGATGTTAAAATACGGTATTGATGACATTCGGTTGTTTTGTGGTGGCGATATCAGATTTTTAAATCAATTTTAAAAATATGAAAATATCTTTAAATTGGCTGAAGGATTTTGTAAGCATTCCAAGGGGCGTTACGCCGGAAATTTTGGCGTCGAAATTAATGCTCACGACCACGGAAATTGAGGGGATAGAAAGGCGCGGAGAAGTTTTGGATAAATTGATTGTTGGTTTTGTAAAAAGCCGCGAAAAACATCCGAACGCTGATCGTCTTTCCGTGACAAAAGTTGACGTTGGAGGCGGAAAAGTTTTAACAATTGTTTGCGGCGCGCAAAACGTTGCCGCCGGACAAAAAGTCGTCGTCGCTCTGCCGGGAGTAACGCTTCCAAATGGTCTCACGCTTGAGCGGCGAGAAGTCCGCGGGATAATGTCAGAAGGAATGATCTGTTCGGCAGATGAAATGGGCCTTGGTCCGTCATTACACCCCGGGATTTTAGTTTTGAACACGAAGGCTGTGGCGGGAACGAAAGTGAGTGAGGTTTTTCCGATGAAAGATGTCGTTTATGAAATTGATAATAAATCACTTTCCCATCGGCCGGATCTTTGGGGACATTACGGTATCGCGCGCGAAGTGGCGACAATTTTGGGACAAAAATTTAAAGAATATAAATTCAAGAAAAGCAAAAGTGCGGGGAAGGTGGCAGTAAAATTTGAGGTTAAGGTTCAAAATAAAAAACTGTGTCCAAGGTATCTCGGCGCAGTAGTGGAAAATATAAAAATTGGCCCGTCGCCGGAATGGCTCCGCGCAAGATTGGAAGTGGTCGGCGTCCGTTCCATAAATAATATCGTTGATATTACAAATTATGTGATGTTAGAGCTCGGTCAGCCGTTGCATGCTTTTGATTTTGATAAAATTGGTGATGCGAAACAAAAAACAATTGTGGTGCGCGAGGCAAAGGAGGGGGAAGGCGTGGTTACGCTTGATGAAATGCAAAGAAGACTTGATAAATCAATGCTTGTCATTGCCGACAATAAGGGGGCGGTGGCGATTGCCGGGGTGATGGGTGGTGAAAATTCTGAAGTTGGCGAAGAAACTTCAAAAATTATTTTGGAGGCGGCAAATTTTGATTTTATTAGCGTCAGAAAAACCTCTATGAAACTGGGGCTCAGAACTGAGGCTTCAGTTCGTTTTGAAAAGGGATTAGATCCTAATTTGGCGGAACTCGGAATGGCGCGGGCTATTGAACTTATAGAAAAAATTATACCCGGAGCGCGTATTGCTGGAAAAATTGTTGACGTGAAAAATTTTAAATTAAATCAGGGGCCGATAAAATTGAGCCTGGATTATTTGGATAAAAAAATAGGCATAACTGTTCCGCAGGTGAAAGTAGTTGGTATTTTAAAATCACTAGGCTTTGGAGTAAAAAAAGTTGGGAAGGTTTTAAATATTAAAATTCCGACCTGGCGGGCGACGAAAGACGTGGCTATTGCCGATGACTTGGTTGAAGAAGTGGCGCGGATTTATGGCTACGACAATATTTCCGGAGAAATGCCGGAAATAAATATGGCCGCTCCAGAAGAAAATCGTGCGCGCAAAGTGGAGCGTTTAGTAAAAAATAGTTTGGCTCGCGGATTGGCGATGACTGAGGTTTGTAATTATTCTTTTACCGAAGAAAAGATTTTAAAACAGTTCGGCTTTGATCCTACCGATCACATTAAACTAAAAAACTCCATCAATAAAAATTTGACGCATTTGCGGCAAAGTTTAATTCCCGGACTTGTGGAGAAAATTGCGGCTAACCAGTATTTTTCAGATGAAGTAAGAATTTTTGAGATTGGAAAAATTTTTTTCCGGGAGTTGGGGGAATTTAAAAAAGGGGGGAAAAAGAATGAATATATGCCGCGACAGAATGAATCTTTAGCGGGCATGATTTTGGAAAAAAATGACAACGAACCATTTTATGAAGTAAAAAATGTTGCGGAAGAAATTTTAAATAATTTGAATATCTCTCATAAATTTGAGGCTTGGGAGAAAGATGTCCCAGGGTGGGCCAACGCCGCGAGAACCGCGAAGATTATCTCTGGCGGGAAAATGATTGGTATCGTAACGGAACTTGCGCCCGGCGCGCAGCAAGGCGCGGGCGTACGACGTCGGGTTGGGATTTTTGGCATAAATTTTGAAGAACTGGTAAAATTATATAAAGATGGGGCTGCGTATCGGCCGATTCCAAAATATCCGGCTATTGAACTTGATTTAGCGGTTTTAGTGCCGAGAAAAACAGTATGGGAGGATATTATTAAAAATATTTTAGAAACGGAGAGCGGGGTAGTTCAAGGCGTGAAACTTTTTGATGTTTATGAGGGAAAAGGGGTGGAATCAGGCAAGAAGAGTTTGGCTTTCAGAGTTATTTATCGCTCTGACGAACGCACTCTAAAACTCGAAGAAGCAAAGAATGTTGAGGGGAAAATTATCCAGAGGTTGGCTCAAAAATTTGGGGCAAAATTAAGAACTTAATTATATAATTAATAGGAGGAAATATGATTGAGACAAGCAAAGATTTACTTTACGTAGTTCTTGCTTTTTCGGTTCTGTGGCTGACGATTTTTCTTTCCTGGATGCTTTATTATGTCATCATGATGCTGCGCCAGGCTAATAAAGTCGTCACGAGTTTTCGGGAAAAAATGGAAAAAATCAGTCAAGCCGTAGAAAGAATAAAAGAGAAATTTGAAAACACCTCGGCGTACCTCGGGTTAATTGGGAAAGCCGTGGAAAAAATGATTGAGTTTGTCGGGGAGAAAAAGAAAAAATCCCGAAAGTAGAAATAGAAAAAGAACAGAAGAGAAGGTTTTAAAAGTCAAAATTCCTAAAGAGTTTTTATGGCAAGGAGGAATTTTGACTTTTGAGTTTTAAATAAAATTTTATGCCCCATTCTCCCGAAATTTCAGATGGTAAAGAAAAAATAGAATTAGAAACATTGCAACATGATTTCTGTGAGATGTTTGATGTTGATAAAAGGGAAGAAGCGTCAGGATTGTTTAGAAAAATTGTCGAAAAATATCAATCTGAAGATCGCGTCTATCATAATATTGACCACATTAAAAATTTTTTAATTCTTTTAGAAAAATTCGGTCAAAAAATAAAAGATATCAAGGGACTAAGATTGGCCGCATGGTTTCATGATGTTGTATATGACACCAGGGCGGGGGGCAACGAAGAGCAAAGCGCCAAGTATGCGGAAGATTCCCTTAAATCATTGGGTATTTCAGAAGAAGTGATAAACCACGTAGTAGCATTGATCAGAGCGACTAAAAAACACGAATTAATAGAGGGTGACTCGGATTCGGAGATTTTTTTAGATGTAGATTTAGCGATACTTGGATCGAGTGATGATGAATATGACAGCTATGCA
>JBMORR010000106.1:0-4817 GCA_049322595.1 Patescibacteria group bacterium
TCATCGCTGCCATCTGGAGCTTGGAAACAATAATCAAGCCCAAAAGTTCGCTATTTACTTCGCCGGTTCTTCCTTTCGCAAGATTCACAAGTAAAATCTTTTTCTTGTCCATTATTTCCCGAAAATCAAATCCTGAATGGGATTGACCGATAATATTTCTCATCATTTCATTTTCTACAAACCGACCAACTTTAGAAATAAGATAACCCAACATTTCTGATTTATGAAATTCTGAAGTCTTAGCCATTTCCTTTTCCCAAAAAGCACGGACAACAGGATCTTTAACTTTTGCCACCCATGATTTTTGAAATTCATTATCGGAAAACATTCTCGGAATCTCTGCTATTGTCCCTGGATTTTCAAGGTCAGACATTAAGGTCAACATTACATTTCTCATGTTATGTTCAAACATCGGACCAATCATTTCCGGCGGGAAAAGCTTGTAGAAAATAGCGATCATTTCTTGTACAGCAAAATCTTTTTGCGATTCATCTTTCGCCTCAAGCATATTTAAGCCAATTGGCCGTTCTGCGTCTGACGGATCAAAAATAATCACGTCATCCAGTCTTTCTTTTGGCACACCGGTTAAAATATCTTCAATCAAGTCTCCATGCGGGTCAACAACGGCTATGCCTTCGCCGTTTTGGATATCCTGTTTTGCCATGTTGGATAAAAGCACGGATTTACCAACGCCAGATTTACCAATGATATATACGTGGCGGCGACGATCTTCTCTTCTAATTTTAACTAAAGTCTCTACGCCGCGATAAGTTGATTTACCTAAAATCAAACCTTCTTTAGGCATATTTACCGGCGGCGCGGCTTTTTTTGCAAGAAGCCACTGAATATTTGGCGCTTCGGTCCATGGCGCGGGAAAATGAAATAAACTCGCCATCTCTTCGGAATTCAAAACAACTTTCCTTTTCTCGTAAAAACTCCGATGAATAAAATTATTTATCACCCCTTTCAATGCCCGCCCGCCCGGTGCCGTCCGAACAAAACTGTTGCCATATTGATAAATATTATACTGAGAAAACGCGTTTGTGATATTGTCTAAATTCATTTTAGCCCGTGCCAAATTCGGAGAAGAAGAAATAATCCTAATATTTGCGTCAACTCCAGCCTTACTAGCCTTCTCCTCAAGGCCCTTAACCATTTCTTCCTCCATTGGAGAAAGTCGATAAATTTCTGGCTGTGGCTTTAATTGGTCCTCTGGCTTTTTCTTTGCCCCCCCGGCAAACATCTTTCCAATCTCCCCCAAAACTTTCATAAAAATATTTCCACTAATTGACTTCATCGCCTCATCAAATTTCTTTCCCTGTTGCATTTCTTGCGCAATTTTAATTCCCGGACGCCGCCATTCTTTTCGCGCTGAGCGAAGGACAAACTGGATGGCCGCTCCCTCATCTTTTTCAAGTTTTGACAAAACATTAGTCAAGGCATTCATCGGATCCGTCTCCATTTTTTTGTAAGTTTTTATTGGAAAAAAATGAGGCCGCTTGAAAGTTAAATAAGCGCCGCGGATATCGCCGGTCGGCGTAAAAATATTATAATCTTTTATTTCTTCAATAAAAGCCTCGTGATAATTCGCCCGAATTTGCTGCTCTACGTATTCTTGCAAATATTTAGGCACGGCAACATAAAAAGAAATTAAACCTTTATCCGCAACAATTTCAAAAGAAAGATAATCTGTTCTTCCGGTAAACCATGCCCCAATTCCCTTTTGAGCCTTAAGTCCGCCGATTGAGGCAAAAAGCGCTTCAGCCGTAGCAATTCCCTCCTGAATTTTTTGAACCGTTAATTCTCTTTGTTCTTGCGCTTTTTCCGCGGATTCTTTGGGAACAGTTATTAATAAAACAACATTTCTAAAAGATGAAGAAATTTTTGTCCGATAATGTAAAAATCTCCTAAGGAGAGAAATTAAAAACCACGATCCCAAAAAAATCGCGGCTAAAGTAAAAAGCATTGTTCCAAGCGGACTATTAACGAAACCCCCGACTTCAGGCGGAATTTCCGCGGTCGGGATGGCAATTTGATAAATTGAAAAGACAAAAATAGCGGCGAACGCAGTCCCCGAAAATAACTTTTTTATTTTGTGCCATTTTTTTTTCTCTATGTCCTCCATAAAAATTTCATTCATTTCTTCCCTTCTGCCAGTGCCACCAATTTATCCGTTTTTATTTTCGCCTCCTGCTCTAGAAAAAATTTATTAACTCCGGGAATAAATTTTAACCAAGCTCGTATTAATTTTAAAATTTTTCTCGCAACGACCTTCCCTGTCTCCATCATTTTTTCTATTTTAGTTGCCGTCTCTTCCCCCTTCTCTTTAAATATCTCCTGTTTTTCTTGTGGCATGGAAAAATAAAAAGACTCAAGATCTTCTTCTAATATTTTTTCAATCCTAACTAAAGCTTCGCTCTTTGCCGGCGTTTCCGTAACCGGGCGAACCACGGCAGCAACAAGCGGCTTCTTCCCCTTTTTCTCTTCTGCCGGAAGAATTTTTTCCCATTCTGATTTCGATGGCTTCTCCACTTCAACTTTCTTTTCGGGAATCGCGGGGGCTTCTTTCTCCTCAATGGCTCCTTCTAGCCCGCCAATTTTTTCTATTTTATCTTTTATATCCATTGATTTATTCTATATTTTATTTAAAAATTGTATCATATTTTAAAAATTTATGCTAAAATATAGTTGTTGATAACTTTAATAAAATTTTTTACCAAAACTCTTAGGGGGAGTATGACTAAAAATATTCTAGAATTTCGCGGGGAGAAATTTTCTTGGATAAATATTACGAAAAACGGTAAAAAGGAGCTTGAATATCTTGGGAAAAAGTATGGTTTTCTTGATCTTGATTTGAAAGATTGTTTGCCACCGCTCCAGAGACCAAAGCTTGTTGTCCGGCCGAACTACCTGTTTATGATTTTGCTTTTTCCTGTTTTTGACAGAAAAACTAAAGTTCTTCGCGCCTCGGAAGTTGATTTTTTTATCACTCCTAGCGCCCTTATATCCGTAAACCCAAACGAGCTCGCCCCCATTCAAGAAATATTTACCAAATGCCGTGCGAAAAAAAATAAATGTCCAAATGCCGCCAGTCTTCTTCATGAAATTCTCCACGAACTTCTCTTAGCTTGTTTCCCAATGCTTGTCCATATCTCGAACGACATTGATAACATAGAAAGCAAACTACGTTACGAATTCGAGAAAGGAACAATTACGGAAATTCTTCGCATCAAAACAAACATTGTAAATTTCCGCAAAGCGGTGCAACCGCACAAACAGGTTATAAGATTGCTGATTAGCGAATCGCCGAAATTTTTCCCGACGCAAAAAATAAAAATCTATTTTGAAAATTTAGTAAGCTATACCAAAGAAATTTGGGATCTTCTTGATAACTATAAAGATACAATTGACGCCTTGCATGAGACAAATGTTTCCCTGATTGACTTCCGCATCAATGAAATAATGAAAACTTTGACGATTTTTTCCGTAATTGTTTTCCCTCTTACTCTCTTGGCTGCAATTTTCGGAATGAATACTCCGGGTATGCCGCTCATCAACCATCCTTATGGATTTTGGATAATTCTCGGCGGAATGATGCTTGGTGCCCTGGGCCTCCTCTTGTTTTTTGAAAGAAAAAAATGGTTGTAAATTTATTAGTCGCGGAATTTTTTAACCTTTTGGCCTTCGGATGTATCTTCCACAAGATAACCTTGTTTTCTGATTTCCGCGCGTAATTCATCGGACTTTTTCCAATCTTTATTTTTTCTCGCCTGCTCTCGTTCTGAAAGCAGGTCTTTTATTTTTTCGGAAATTTTTTCTTCTTTTAATATTTCCAAGCCAAAACCCAAAACTCCGTCCATCGAAAGAAGCGTTCTTTTCGCGATATCTGCTTCGTCTTTAGAAATTCCCCTAGAAATCGCTGCGTTTATTTCTTTTATAAAATTGAGTAAAGCGGCCAACGCTCCGGAGACATTAAGGTCGTCGCTAAGCGCTGCTTCAAAATCAACAAGGTTTTTCTCCGCCTCTCTGAAAAGCCCGTCGTTTCCCCCCGATTTATAATTTATGCCCTTTAGTCTTGTCCATGTTTCATCAAGTTTTGTGATATTTTTTTCTGCTGCCACAAGGCCGTCAAAAGTAAAATTCAATGAATCGCGATAATGGGTAGAAAGCAAAAGATAACGGACAGCGCGCGGAGAAAATCCTTTTTCTAAAATTTGATTTAAGGTATAAAAATTATTTTTTGATTTACTCATTTTCTCACCGTCGACCAAGAGATGTTTAACATGCAACCAATAACGAACAAACTGTTTTCCTGTCGCTCCTTCGGACTGAGCGATTTCCGATTCGTGATGCGGAAATTTATTATCTTCGCCGCCAGTATGAATATCTATTGTTTCTCCCAAATATTTCATTGACATTGCCGAACATTCAATATGCCAACCCGGGTAACCTTTGCCCCATGGTGAATTCCATTGCATTATATGCGACGGATTTTTTATCCATAAAGCGAAATCGTACGGATGTTTTTTCTCGGGTAAAACTTCTACCCGCGCGCCGGCGATAAGATCTTCCAACTTATTGCCTGACAACTTCCCCCAATCGGAAAATTTTGATAAATCAAAATAAACCGAACCATTAACTTCATAGGCGTAACCATTTTTCATCAACTTCTTGATAATTTTTATCATCTCTTTCACGTGATCGGTTGCCCTCGGGTATTTCCACGCCTTTTCTAAATTTATTTTTTTAATGTCCTTAAAAAATTCTTTAATAAAAAATTCCGCGATTTGCCAGGGGTCCTTTTTTTCGCGCCGCGC
>JBMORR010000107.1:0-4782 GCA_049322595.1 Patescibacteria group bacterium
TTACTCGCGACTTTTAATTCTTGCTCAACAATATTTTCGATAGGTAAGCCATGACAATCCCAGCCCCAGCGGCGCTCTACGCGGTATCCTTGCATTGTAAAATATCTTGGTACGGCATCTTTCATTAAGCTCGCGACAATATGGCCGTAGTGCGGTGTGCCGGTCGCGAAAGGCGGACCATCATAAAAAACATAGTCGCCGCGCGGCGCTTTTTTATTGACTGATTTTTCAAATATTTTTTTGTCTTCCCAAAATTTTAGAATTTCTTCTTCCATCTGGGGGAAATTCATAGCAGCCATAATTTATAAAATGTGGAATTATTTATATTAAGAATAAATTAAAGTTATCTCCATTGTAGCAGAAACATCCCTGGCAGGCAAGGAATTTTTCGCTTAAATAATTGATTATTTTTATTTTGTATTTACCGATTTTAGTGGCTATGTTATAATACATAAATTTTATTTTTTAAGAATAAATTTTAAAAAACTTTAACAAACACTATGACAAAAATTTCTCAAATGATTTTGAGTAAAGTTTCGAGCAGAAAATTACTGCTGGTGATTCTTTTTTTCGCCGCAGTTGTTGGTTTCTGTTCTTATGCTTCCGAAGGTGGCGGAGGAGCCCACAATTTTGCCACCACGTTTCTTTGGATTGCCGTAATTTTAATTTTTGCCAAACTTTCCAGTTTGGTGGAAAGATTCGGCCAGCCGGCAGTACTCGGAGAATTGATTATCGGAGTAGTTTTGGGCAATCTTGTTCTTTTGGGTTTGCATATTTTTGAACCGATCAAACAAGATTCCGTTATTGCTTTTTTAGCGGAGCTGGGCGTGGTTATTTTGCTTTTTCAAATCGGCCTTGAATCAAATATCCAAAAAATGCGCCAGGTTGGGCTGAGGGCGTTTTTAGTAGCTTGCATCGGAGTAGTGGTTCCGTTTATTTTAGGAACTTATATTATCGGTCCTTGGCTTTTGCCCGGACTTTCTTTTAACGCTTATCTGTTTTTGGGTGCGACATTAACAGCAACTTCGGTTGGCATCACGGCTAGAGTTTTTCAGGATTTAGGAAAATTACAAATACCTGAAGCGCAGATTGTTTTGGGAGCGGCGGTTATTGATGACGTTTTGGGTTTGATTATTTTAGCCGTAATTTCGGCGATCGTGACCGTGGGGGCCGTCAGTCTTGGGATGATTGGTTGGATTACCGCTAAGGCAATTTTATTTTTAGTTGGCGCTATAGTTGTTGGCCAGTTTGCCGCACCATATCTTGGTAAAATTTTTGCCAAAATACACACGGGTGTAGGAATGAAATTTACTTTGGCCATTTCTTTTGGTTTAATCATGGCTTATCTGGCACAAAAAATTGGATTAGCTCCAATTGTCGGCGCTTTTGCCGCAGGTTTAGTTTTGGATCCAATACATTTCAGGTATTTTAAAGACGCAAAAGTAGTGAATGATATTAAAGAAAGCATTAAGGAGGCATCAGGCGAGATTAAAGAACGAGTGGAAAAAGCAATCGAGCCTCATGCTCATCGCCATATTGAAGATTTGATCGAGCCGATTGGGTATTTTTTAATTCCGATCTTTTTTGTGGTGACTGGTATTAATGTTAAATTGGAAACATTGTTTAATTTACCCGTGCTTTTAGTGGCTCTTGGAATTACTGTTGCCGCTTTTATTGGAAAAGTTGTTTCCGGGCTTGTGGCGGGGAAGGTTAACAAAGCGATTGTCGGTTTTGGAATGATTCCTCGGGGAGAAGTTGGTTTAATTTTTGCTGTAATAGGTAAATCACTAGGAGTAGTTTCCGATGAAGTATTCTCTATCATCGTTATCATGGTGATTTTAAGCACTTTACTCACGCCACCGATTTTGACTTATCTTTTAAAAAAACAAAAAGCTAGCTAAGTTAAGAAAAAAATAAAAGCCGCCCTTCTTCGGGCGGTTTTTGTTTGTTAAAATAATTTCGTTTATATTTTAAGTTTCAGTCCGTCATAGGCAATAATCACGGGAAATTTTATTTTATTTTTTTGGCAATAAAGATTTATTTTTTCCTGGGCAATTTGATGCGGCGGGTAATTATGGCTGATTTGCGTGAGGTACAATTTTTTAGCATGAAATTTTTTGGCTAAAGCAATTGCTTGCCCGACCGATAAATGCCAAATCATTTTAGTGCCAAACCACATGGCACCGTCCAAAAACAATATTTTAGCGTTTTTAAAATATTTTTTTGAAGAGCGTGGAATGGAGCTGACATCAGAAGCGTAAACCAGCGGACCAATTTTAAATCCTAATGTTGGAAAAGTTTTTTCTCGAAGAGCGTGTTTTACGCGAAGGGGAATAATTTTTAATCCGAAAAGTTTAAACTGGTGGCCAGGTTTTATAATTTGGCTTGGTGGGGGTTTATTATAAATTCGTTTAAGATATTTTAAAGTTTGTTTTTCTAAAAAAATTTTTGCCGCGTTATCTCTGGATTCCATTTTTTTCAAACCGCCCGCCGCGTCCGCGTGGCCGTGGGTTAGAAGTATTGCATTAATCTCTCTAATTTCTTCTCTCTTTATTTGTTTCAAAAAATCCGGTCCGCAATCAATTAAAATATTTTTTCTTTGCCACTTCAAAACGACTGAACTTCTTGTCCTTCGACTTTTGCTTTTTAGGTTTTTGGCATCAAGGCAGGCGGGGCATCGACAACCTGTTCGCGGGATTGCTTCTGACGGGCCGCTGCCTAAGACAATAATTTTTATTGACATAACTATTATTTCATTATATCATAATTTATAACTTGGGCCGTTAGCTTAGTGGTAGAGCTTCCGGTTTGCATCCGGAGGACGGGAGTTCGATTCTCCCACGGTCCACCAAAGTTTATTTGTATGCTTCATAGATTTAAATAAAAAATAATTTATGAATATGCAGCAACAAATTTATATAGCAATAGCTATCGGGGCTTTGGCTGTCATCGTTATTTTGACAATTTTTTTTAGAAAAAGAACGCCGCAAGCCAGACTTTCTCCTCTCGCCGCGGTCGCCTTTATTTTTGTGATTGCGGGACTAGTGTTTGGAGATAGTCGTATAGTAGGATATAGTTTAATGGGAGTCGGTATACTGTTTGCTTTAATTGATATTATCTACAAATTAAAAAAGTAGTTTGAAAAGATTCAGGGATAAATTTGTTATCCGCCCCAAAAGGCGGATTTTAAGTTTTGGGGTAGACAGTAAGAGGTAGACAGTAATTTGTTTTTTATGGATAATGAGGTACAATGAAAAAAATATGAAAAAAGCTATTGTTATAATTTCATCAATATGTCTCCTTGGTTTTGGAGCGTGGTTTGTGGTGCGCGGAATTCCCTTGTATCAAGCTCATTCTGCAGAGAAAGAAAAAGAAGAATTTTTAAATAAAGAAATTAATGGTTTGCTTAATTCCCGTCGGGAGGAAACAGAAGAAAGCGAGCCAGCGGATCCTTTTGGCAAAGATGGCATTGCGCGCATTCTTTTAATCGGGCTTGATAGGCGGACAGGCGACACCAAGGGTCATTGCGACGCTATCCAGCTTGTTGAAATAGATCAAAAAAATCATAAAGTTTCCATTACTGCTTTGCCCCGCGGCACTTATTCTCCTCTGCCGCCGGGAGAGAAACACTTGCCCTCTGATTATTATGTATCAAAAGCATGCGAAGTCGGAGGTCTCGAGTATGGCATTTCGCAGATGGAAAAAATTTTAGGTAAGAAAGCGGATTATTTGGTAGTGATTGGTTTTTCTGAGGCGCTCGGAATTTTCAGAAGCCTCGGCCTTCCAACTACGGAAACATTGCAATGGCTTCGCCAACGGCAAGGTTATGCGATCGGCGAGCCGCAACGGGCGCACAATCACTCAACATTCATAAAGCAGATGATGATAAAATTTATTCCAGAGAGAAGTTCAAAGATAAACACCGCGCTGGAATACATTATATATAAAATAGTAAAAACCGATTTAACTTTTGCCGAAACGCGGGCGCTTGTTGACACGCTGTCGGCCATGGATCTGGAAAATCATACTGAGCGAATAAGCCTTGCCATGAGGCCAGCATACATTGTCCAGGACATTCCTTACGCAGAAGAATATCTTGGTGAGTATGTTGAAAAAATGATTAAGCCGATTAAAGAAGTTCTTCCCGGTGGCGATTATTCCGGATTGTCCGAAGAAGAGGCACAGGCAAAACTTTTGGAAATAATTGAAGAAAAGCAAAAGGACGCAGATTTTATTTTGTGGGCTTTTGAAAATAATATTTGGCTTCAGATCGAAGACAAGGATAAGCGATTGGCAGCGCAATACGATTTTCTGGAATCATATTTGCCATTGCTTTCTGAAAAATCAGAGCGTGAAAATCTTTTAACTGATTATATTTTGGAGATGGAAAACTACGAAGAATTTTTTTGGGCGGAAAAGGGGAAAGATTTGCTCGTAAAAGAGCTTGGGCGGTAAAATTTCTATATGCCACTTATAATTTTAGTTTTAGTTGCCACCTTTCTTTCAGTTTTTTTAGCGATGGTTTCCGCCGGTCATTTTTTTATTTATTATTCTGTCAAAAAATTTTTTAGTTTAGAAAATGATGACCGAAAAAAAAGGATCCTTGGAATATTTTTATTTTTTTGCGCGATAAGTTTTGCTCTGTCTACCGCGCTTGCGCATTGGAGTCGAAATATTATAACAGAAGATTTTTATTTTTTTGCCGGGTTGTGGCTTGGCCTAGCTCTAAATCTAGATATTGCCTTCGGTTTCGGTTGGATTATATTTGGCGCGGGGAAAATT